>JBDOKE010000206.1:0-4707 GCA_039833815.1 Methanobacteriota archaeon
GACTACACCATCTACGACGAGGTGCGTAAGACCCGGGACTTCGAGGTCTTCGCCGACATGCGGCTCGCCGGCGTGGGCATGATCGGCGTCGTGCACGCGACCCGGCCCATCGACGCGATCCAGCGCCTCATCGGCCGCGTCGAGCTCGGACTCATCCCCCAGGTCGTCGACACGGTCATCTTCATCGAGGACGGGCAGATCAAGAAGGTGTACGACGTGTCCATGACCGTCAAGGTACCCACCGGCATGACCGAGGAGGACCTCGCGCGTCCCGTCGTCGAGGTGCGTGACTTCGAGACCGGAGAGCTCGAGTACGAGATCTACACGTACGGCGAGGAGGTCTTCGTCGTCCCCGTCAAGGAGGCCGAGGAGCGCGAGACCCCCTCCGAGCGCCTCGCGGCCGAGGTCATCGAGCGCGAGGTCCGTCGGTTCGTCGGCGGCCGGGTCCCGGTGGAGGTCGAGGTCAAGGGCTCCCAGGCCACCGTCTACGTGCCCGAGAACGTGGTGCCCATGGTCATCGGCAAGCGCGGCCGCAACGTCGAACAGATCGAGCGGCGCACCGGCCTCAAGATCGTGGTCAAGCCGCTCGAGGAGCGCGAGGGAAAGGGGCGGGAAGAGGCCCCGAAGCCCCCGAGTCCCCAACGGGCGGACGGGCGGGTGGTCGAGGTCGAGTCGGGCGAGGAGTTCCCGATGGAGGTCGTGGACGACGGTGAGTACATCCGACTGCGCGTGGGCGAGCGGTTCGCGGGCCGACCCGTGAAGGTGTTCGTGGAGGACGAGTACGTGTTTACGGCCACCGTGGGCTCGAGCGGGGAGGTCCGGGTGAACAAGGAGACCTCCGTGGGCGAGCGGCTCGAGCAGGCGCTTCACCAGGGACGGGAGATCCGGGTGCAGACGATCCCGTAATCGTTTAGTATCCCCTCCGGGGAACCGGGCCCGGAGACGCCGGGGCGGCCGAGCCCGGTCCAAGGCGCGGGATTGGAGATCCCGTGGCCCGTATGGGCCGCCCGGGTTCAAATCCCGGCCCCGGCGCCAGCCGGAATCGTTACGAAAATCATAACGATACGGCGGGAGCCGCGATGGAGGTGCACAAGTTCGGCGGTACCTCCGTCTCCTCCGAGGAGGGACTCCGCACCCTCGAGGCCTCCGCCGCCTCGGGCAACGTCCTCGTCGTCTCCGCCCTCGCCGGGGTCACCGACGCCCTCGAACGCTTCCTCCACGACGCCTGCCGGGGCGCCGCGGACCCCGACCCCATCATCGACCGGCACGAGCGCTTCATCGCCGAGCACCTGGAGGAGGACCACCGAGAGGTCCGCGAGTTCCTGCGGCAGATGCACACGGTCCTCGAGGGCGTCGCCCCCGTCCTCGAGCAGCTGGAACGTCCCGAAGACCGCCTCCGAGACCTCGTCCTCTCCCTCGGCGAGCGCGCCTCCGCCCGACTCATCGCCGCCTACCTCCGCGAGCGGGGCATCCCAGCCCGCGCGTACGACGCCTGGGAGCTGGGCCTCGTCACCAACGATCGACCCGGCAACGCGGACATCATCCGCTGGGAGGGTACCCGCCCCAAGCTGCTGCGAGACCTCAGGGCCGGCCGCATCCCCGTCGTCACCGGCTTCATCGGCCGCTCCGAGCGCGGCCACATCACCACCCTGGGCCGCGGCGGCTCCGACTACACGGCCACCATCCTCGCCGGCATCCTAGACACCCGCGCCCTCATCTGGACCGACGTCGACGGGATCATGACCACCGACCCCGACCTCACCGAGGCCCGCGTCGTCGAACGCCTCTCCTACGACGAGGCCATGATGGCCGGCGCCTCTGGGGCCGAGGTGATCCACCCCAAGGCCGTCGAGGCCGCCAAGAACCTCGAGGTAAAGGTCCTCATCGGCAACTCCCACACGGCCACCGTGGGCACGCTGATCTCCGAGAAAACCGAGCCCGGGCCCAAGGTCGTCGCCGCCCGCGAGGACGTCGCCCTCATCCAGATCACCGGCGCCCGCATGATGGACGAGCCCGGCGTCATCGGCACCGTCACCACCCGACTCGGCGACCACGACGTCAACATCCTCGCCCTCCTCACCACCGCCTCCGAGCCACGCATCAACATCCTCATCGAGGAGGAAGAGGTGGACCGGGCCCGTGAGGCCCTCCGCCACCTAGACTACGAGTGCAGGGTGCGGAGGGACGTGGGCCTCGTCACCGTCGTCGGCGAGGGCATGTCCCACCAGGACGTGTCCACGTTCCTCGCCTCCTGCCCCGGCTTCGAACTGCTGGGCAGCGCCTACGGGGCCGTCGCCGTCAGCGTCGCGGTCCCCCGCGAGCACACCTCACGCACCGCCCGCGCCCTCGCCGAGGCCCTCCTGGACTGACTACCAGCGCGGTCCCCAAGCGACCCCCACCCCGCGCCGCGCGGCCACCCACCCCGACACGATCAGCACCGTGAGCACCAGCGCCAGCACCCACTCCCAGATCCTGCGCACCGACGAGGCGGCCTGAGCCGCCGCCCTCGACAGCGCACTGGCCGCCCTCGACACCGACCGGGACGCCCGCGCCGCCGACCTACCGACGGCGCCTCGAGCCGCCGAGGAGACCGACCGGACCGCCGAGGCGCGAGAGACCGAGCCCGACGAACCGGACGCGCCACCGCCGACCCGACCCGCGCTTAGCCGGCCGGAGACCGGGGCCCCGCGGACGCCGATCGTCACCGTCCGGCCCCCACGACCGCCCAGGCCCGAGCCCGCGCGGCCCGACGGTCCCAAGGCCCCACCTAGGGCGCTTACCGACCCGGACCGAGCTGCGACCGCCCGCACCGCCGTTGCGACCGCCCGGGCCACCGCACCGAGGGCCGAGCGGAGGGCTGAGGACGGGGCCGGCCGCGCCGCCGACCCCGTGGACCCACCCCGGGACCGGGCCATCCCGGACCTCCCGACGGCCGCGGAGGGTCCGGACTGGGCGCCCTGAACCGAGGCGCTTCGGGCGCCCCGAACGCCCGGTGACGCGGCGGATCCGGGGGCGGCCCGGATCGCTCCGGCCCGACCGTACCTCTGAAGCACCTCCCTCAGCAGGGAGCGGATCTGCCGCACGATCTCCGGATTATCCAGCCTCTGGTACCACTCCAGCACCCTGTTCACCAGGCCCGCGATCTCCGAGTACGAGTACCCAGCCTCCAGCAGGACCCGGACGGCGTACGCGACGAGGGCCGGGTTCGGACTCGTGTGGTGGCACGTGGCCGGCCCGTGCCGGGCCATGACTCGCAGGAGCGTCTGGGCCACCCGGACCAGCACGGAGCGGTCCTGAGGCCGCCAGACGCCCAGCCGGGCCAGCTCCACGAACCAGGCCAGGGAGGAGACGACCGACGCCCACCCGTACTCCGTGCTCGGCGGGTGCCTCGAGAGCTCCTCCAGCAGCCGGCTCGCCACCCTGGTGTACAGCCCGTTGAGCGGGGCGCGCAGGGACGGGACGGTGATCCCCCAGCCGGCCAGGAACTCGATCCGGCGGGCGACGCGCGACCACCCGTAGTCCCCGTGCCGGAGCATCGCGCTCCACCAGGACGGGCTCAGCAGCTTGGTGTAGACCTCGCCCGCCAGCTGCTCGAACGCGGACCGGGTGCGGGCCGCGGTCGGGTCGATCGCGTTGGCGATGTACACCTCCGGGGCCCGCCCGGAGGCGAAGGTGGCGTACAGGGCCATCCCGCCCACCCAGTCGTAGAAGTCGTCCGTGTCGATCAGCCCCCAGGTGTTCACCACGCTGTGCACCACGACCCGCACCTTGGACATGAGGTACCGGAACGCGGTGACCGATGGGATCGCGTGGTACACCTCGTCCGTACTCGTCCGCAGCACCATCACGCGAACCCGCTCGCCCTGACGCACGACCACGATCCGCGCTCGCGCCGAGTACACGTACGCCATCCGCGCCTCACACGCCTCCCGGAACCGCCCCCAGAACCGCTCCTGGAACCGCCGCAGCGCCTCCGCGGGTCCCTCAAGCACCCCCACGGTCCCCGACACGTCCGTCCACGCGTGCTCCACCACGTCCGAGGCGCCCGCCCCCGTGAAGACCCCCGGCGGCTGCGCGAAGTACCCGCTGGAGGCGATCACGTCCGCCAGCTCCCGCGCCTCCCGGGCCGAGTACCCACGCCGCCGCAGCTCCTCCTCCACCCTCGGCCTCAGCTCCAGGTAGTGCCGCCGACGGTAGTTCAGCTCCGACGGCTCGTCCACGTGCGAGACCAGGTAGAACGCGTCGGCGAGCAGCTTCAACGGCGCCTCCATGTGCAGCGCGGCCCACACGACCACGTCGATCCGCGGCCGGCGGAGCCACCGCCCATCCACCCGCACCCTCAGGTCCCGCAGCGGGATCAGCTCCACCCCGATCACCCGACCCGAGTCCGGATCCCACACCGGACGCACGCCCAGCAGGTACAGCACCATCGCGATGTTCAGCCCACCCGTACAGAGCTCGTGCACGCCCCAGATCACCACTCCAACGGCCTCCGGCCAGGAGCGATGCTCCCGGTAGTACCGGGCCAGGAACTCGTCCACCAGCCGCTTGGCCACCTCCCACGCCTCCGGCGTCGGCAGCATGCTGGGGTCGATCGGGTACCCGTCCCGGCCCGTGGGCAGCACGGCCGGGTTCCACATCGGCTCCCCCAGCAGCCCCGGCGGCACGAACCGCCCGTCCAGCCCCCGGAGCAGGTGCTCCAGCTCC
>JBDOKE010000207.1:0-6218 GCA_039833815.1 Methanobacteriota archaeon
AGTCCGAGGTCCCGTTCCTGGGCACCTGCGCCGGTATGGTGCTGATGGCGCGGGAGGTCGTGCCGCAGGCGCACCCTGGGACCGAGGTGGACGTCGAGCAGCCCCTGCTGGGCCTCATGGACGTCCGGGTGGTGCGGAACGCGTTCGGACGGCAGCGTGAGTCCTTTGAGGTGGACCTGGAGATCGAGGGGCTGGAGGGAGGGGAGTTCCGGGCCGTCTTCATCCGAGCCCCCGCGGTGGACAAGGTCCTCTCCGACGACGTGCGGGTGCTCGCCGAGTACGGGGACCACGCCGTGGTCGTGGAGCAGGGCCACCTGCTGGCCACCGCGTTCCACCCGGAGCTGACGGACGATCCCCGGCTCCACGCTTACTTCCTGGAAAAAGCGTGACGGGAGTGGCGGCGTTGGCGTGCGGGATCGCCGGGATCGTGCTGCCCGAGCCCGGCTCGGTCGGTCACCTGCTGACCGAGATGCTGGACGCGATGCAGCACCGGGGGCCCGACTCCGCCGGGTACGGAATCTACCGGGATACGGACGCCACGATCCTCATCCTGGAGCTGCCCGCCGACGAGGAGCGCGACCTACTCTCCGACGTGGAGCGCTGCCTCGGCTCGGACCGGAGGGTGACCCGGATCGAGCGGTTGGCAGAGGACGGAGGCACGGTCGTGTACCGGGTCTTCGTGGACGGCATCCCCACGGGCGCGAGCGGGCAGCGAGAGCTCGCCGAGGTAACCCGCAAGATCGAGGACGAGGCCGGGATCACCGTGCTCAGCGCGGGCCAGGGGTTCGAGATCCTCAAGGACGTGGGCAAGGCCGTGGAGGTCTCCTCCCAGTACGGGGTGGAAAACCTGGAGGGAACGCACGGGATCGGGCACGTGCGCTTCTCCACCGAGTCCGTGGTCGACCGGTACCACGCGCACCCGTTCCAGAGCTACCTCGTCCCGAACATCGCCGTGGTGCACAACGGCCAGATCACCAACTACTACTCCATCCGGGAGCTCCTGGAGGCGAAGGGGTACCGGTTCAAGACCGAGAACGACTCCGAGTGCATCGTGGTCTACGTCGCGGACAAGCTCATGAACGGGTACTCCCTGGAAGAGGCCATGGAGGAGGCCATTCGGGAGCTGGACGGCCCGTTCTGCTTCATCATCAGCACCCCGGACGCCATCGCCGTCGCCCGTGACCCGCTCGGTCTTCGACCCGGCGTCATCGGCTACGGCCGGGACGACACGATCGGCATCTCCTCCGAGGAGGTCGCCCTGCGTCGAATCTTCGGGGAGGAGATCGAGGGCATCGGTCAGATCGAACCCGGGGAGTACGAGGTCTTCGAGGTGGGGGGTCGCTGGTGAGGGAGAAGGTCATCAACTGCAAGGGGAAGGAGCCGCGAGACATCAACAGCGCCCTGAAGACGCACGCCCCCGAGTACGACCGAATCATCCTGAAGAACCCGGGGGCGAAGCACTACATCGCCGCCGGGCTGACCGAGGAGGTCGAAGTCATCGTCGAGGGCAGCGTCGGGTACTACGTCGGCACGATGATCCACGGTCCACGGATCCTCGTCCAGGGTAACGCGGGCTGGTACCCCGGGGACAACGTCACCAAGGGAGAGATCGTCATCGAGGGACACGCCGGAGACGGCGTGGGCCAGGGTATGTACGGAGGCACCGTCGTCGTGCGCGGCGACGCGGGCTCCCGCGTCGGCCAGATCATGAAGAACGGCACCGTGATCATCGGCGGAGACGTGGAGATCATGACCGGGATGTACATGATGGGCGGCACGATCATCGTGCTCGGCGACGCGGGCACCTACACCGGAGAGAGCATGCTCCGCGGCGAGATCTACGTCCTGGGCGAGGTGGAGGACCTGGGCAAGAACGCCAAGACCGTGGAGCCGAACGAGGAGGACGTCGAGAGGGTTCACAAGCTGGTAAACCGGTACGATTTCGACGTGACCCGCGACGACCTCCGCTCCCTCACCAAGATCGTGCCGAAGGAAAAGCGCCCCTTCTACGGGTAGCCCCCATGCCCACCGTCATCATCCTCTGCAGCGGTGGCCTGGACTCCAGCGTCGCCGCCCAGTGGGCGGCCAACGAGCTGGACGGAGACCGCATCTGCCTGTTTATCGACTACGGGCAGCGGAACGCCCCCGTGGAGCGACGCGCGGCCGAGCGGATCGCGGGCGCGATCAGCGCCGAGTTCCTCGAGCTCGGCACCTTCTGGCTCCGGAGACTCTGCCCGGACAACCCCATCTTCGGCGGCCCATCGACCGATCCCCCACGCGGCCTCTCCACCCACTGGCTCCCCGCCCGTAACTGGAACCTGCTCGGGATCGCCGCGGCCCTGTGCGACCGACTGTACCTGCAGGGTGAGGACGACGAGTTTCACATCGTCTGGGGCATCAACGCGGAGGAGGCGAGGCGGTTCCCCGATAACTCCAAGGCGTTCGCTAAGGCCGCGGCCCGTGCCCTACGCACCGGCCTCCCCTCACGACCCCGTCTCCACAGCCCGCTCGCGGACCTGGACAAGCCCGACATCGTCCGGCTCGGAGCCCGGCTCGACGCCCCCATGGAGCACTCCGTGAGCTGCTACCGGCCCGAGTGGCGGGACGGCCGTCCCGTGCACTGCGGAGAGTGCGAGTCCTGCCGCCACCGAAAGCGCGCCTTCCGCGAGGCCGGGGTGACGGATCCAACCGAGTACGCCCGATAGCGGGGGCGGCCCCCATTCCCCGACGCGGACGGAGGCCACCCACCGTGGTCGTGGACCGACGCGCCCGGGAAGCGATCCGATCGGGCGCGCTCTCCGTCTTCGCCCCCGCCGTGAGAAGGATCCGGGGCCGATTCCGCCCTGGAGACGTCGTCCGCATCGAAACGGGCAGCGGGGAGCTGCTGGGCCACGCCTTCGCCCAGGCCTCAGACCGGGACGTCCGCAGTGGCCGCTCCCCCGGTATCATCGCCAGGATCTTCGACCCGCAGGGCGAGTACCCCGACCGTTCCCCCGACGAGATTGTGCTGGAAAGGATCCGGGAGCGGTACCGGGAGCGGAAGCGCTGGCGCGTGGACCGGCACCGGAACCACATGCGGGTCGTGTTCTCGGAGGCGGACGCCCTTCCGGGCCTGATCATTGACAAGTTCAACGACCTGGCCGTGTTCCAGACGACGTGCCCAGCGATGGAGCGAATCGTACTCCGGCACGCCGAGGAGCTGCTGGAGATCCTGGACGTCGAGACCCTCTACGAGAAAAACGACTCCCGGAAGCGCCGCCAGCTGGGCATGGAGGTGAGGAAGCGGACCGTCGCCGGCGAGGACCGCTCCTCCACGATCGTGGAGGAGTACGGCGTGAGGTTCCACGTGGACGTCGAGCGGGGTCAGAAGACCGGGTTCTACATCGACCAGGTGGAGAACCGGGGCGAGGTGCAGCGGCTCGTAAGGGAGGGAGACCGAGTCCTGGACGTGTTCTCCTACGTGGGCGGGTTCGCCATCCACGCGGCCGTCGGAGGCGCGGAGGAGGTCATCGGGATCGAGAAGTTCGACCGGATCGTGGAGGCCGCGTACGAGAACGCCACGCTGAACGAGGTGCGGGACCGGGTGAAGTTCCTGATCGGCGACGCGTTCGCCCTCCTGGAGCGGCTCGAGCGCCGGGGCGAGCGGTTCGACGTGGTGATCCTCGACCCACCCGCCTTCGTCACCTCCCGCGAGCACCTCGAGCGGGGTAAGCGGGCCTACTTCGACGTGAACTACAAGGCCCTCGGACTGGTTCGAGAGGGCGGCCTGTTCGTCACCTGCTCCTGCAGCCACTTCCTCGAGCCGGACGACTTCGTCCGGATCGTTTCCGAGGCGGCCCGGCGTCGGGGCCTCCGACTGCGCATGCTGGGTCCCCTACGGGGACAGCCTCCCTGCCACCCGATCGTGCCCGGCAACCCCGACACCCAGTACCTCAAGGCCATGTTCTGCACCGTGGAGAGGGCCTAGAAAAACGCCAGGTAGACCGCGAACGCGAACGCCGGCAGCGCTAGGGCGATCAGCAGCGGGTGCAGCGGCCAGTCGTGGGGTCGCTCCCTCGGCTTCCTCGGGTTCCGCGCCCACCGGACCAGGTCAACGAAGGTCCAGGCGGCCACCGCGACGTAGGCGATCACCACGATCGCCCCGGTGATGTGCATGTGATCGTACCAGACCCGGAATAGGTGCGGGAACGTCTCCCTCATCCAACTGACCTTCTCCAGCTCGCGCTGCGGAAAGAGGATCAGCTGGAGGGCCGGGTACCACCTCACGTCCTCCGGCACGAACACCTCCCGGTCCAGCACGGGGGCCGGAAGCATGTTGAACGTGTAAACGAACGGGAGCAGGTTCAGCAGCCCGAACCGCCAGCTCGGAATGCACCAGCCCACGAACGGGAACATCCAAACGAAGATCCACGTGAGGTAGTAGGGGTTCCCGACCTTCGTCGTCAGCGCGAACCAGGCGTTGAGCAGCGCGCAGGTTCCCCAGAGCGTGAACCTGGGACCCGTTCGCTCAACCAGGGAGCGCACGAGCTCGCCCTGACGCCTCCACATCCACCAGAACAGCGCGGCGAGTCCGACGGTCATTGCAATTCCGGAGAGCTTACCAAGCAGGAAGGACCACTCCGACACGCGCCATCGGCTCAGTAGGATGGGAACGTAAAACGGCGTCAGGTCCTGAGGCAGCCTCCTCATGTGGAACAGGAGCACCTGCTCCAGGAAGGCCCTGGGATCCGAGAGGAAGAACGGCAGCCACAGGACGGCTATCACGCCCGCGAAGGCCGCCAGGAACCTCATCATGTGGCCCTCACTGCAGCGGGTGCGCAGCAGCACGGACATCGGAACCACCGCGATCGCGGGCACGTACTTGAAGCTCGAGGCGAGGGCCAGCAGGGTCCCGGCGGCGACCGGTCGACGCTCCAGCAGTCCCACCGCCGACAGGGTCATCGCGAGCGCGATGATGGTGTCGAACTGGTAGCCCCAGATCACCATCCCGGCGGGGATGGAGAGGGCAACCCACTGGACGGTGGGCCACTCGAACCTTTGCAGCAGGAGTACCAGCGTGGCTAGGTAGGATGCGATCAAGGGGATTTTCAAGAGAAGGAAAAACTCCCACAGGTTCACGTCCAGGTGCAGGGCGTGCAGGAGGTACCGGTACGACACGTAGTACAGAACGGCCAACGGTGGGTAGTGCACCTTCTCGCACAGCGAGTAGACGCTGAGTACCCCGTACGACATGGAAACGTAAAACCACTCCTCGAAGTAGTGCACGTCGTACCAGTTGATCATCTTTGAGGCGGTGGCGAGGTAGAAGAAGGTGAGGCCGAACATCGTGAGAAGAATGGTCAGGCGCTCCCGGGCCTCCCGGTGCCCCATGCCGGTCACTCCTTGATCACTCTCAGCGCCTCCTGGGTCGCCTTTTTCACGACCTTAACGGACCGCTTGAACGCCTCGATCTCCCGCTCGTCCAGCTTGATGGGGACGATCTCCAGTATCCCCTCTCGACCCAGCCGGGTCGGGACCCCGATGCAGACGTCTCGGACCCCGGCGATCTCCCCGTCGAGGTAGGCCGAGACGGTCAACACCCGACGCTCGTCCTGCAGGATCGTCCTCACGAGGTTCGCGATCGCCTGGGCGGGACCGAACTGCGATCCGCCCCAGGTCTCGATGATCCTTTGCCCGGCGGTCTTCACCTCCTCCACCGCCTTGTCGACGTCGAAGTCCTCCCAGCCGGGCATGCGGGTGATCGGGATCCCGCCGATGCTGGTGGAGCTGATGACGGGGACCATGGTGTCCCCGTGCTCCCCAATGATCCGCGTGTGCACCTCGCTCATGTGCACGTTGAAGTGCTCGGCGATGATCACCTTGAACCGCATTGAGTCCAGGTGCGTGCCCAGGCCCAGCACCCGGTGGCGGTCCAGCCCGGAGACCCGGAGGGCGACGTAGGTGAGCACGTCCACCGGGTTCGTGACCATGATGATGATTGCGTCCGGGTTCTCCTTCCCGAGCCCCTCCAGGTACCTCTTCACGATCCCAGCGTTGTCCTTGGTGAGGTCAAGCCGGGTCTGACCCGGCTTCCGGGGCACCCCGGCCGTCATAACGACGATGTCCGCGTCCGCGTAGTCCTCGAACCGGTGCCCGATCGTGATCTCAGCGTCCTTCTGCGCGGCGGCGAGCGAGTCCAGGATGTCGCGTCGGAGTCCCCTGAGCCGCTCCACGCTCCT
>JBDOKE010000208.1:0-4544 GCA_039833815.1 Methanobacteriota archaeon
GGTCGGTGGAAGGACCTACGGCCCGTACTACGTGGCCTATCTCAAGCGCGCGCGCAGCAAGGGGTTCGACATGCCTCGACTCTTCTACTTAGGCAAGGAGAACGAGAGCGTGGGCTTCGTGCGCTGGCTCGAAGGGAAGTCTAAGGGGTTCGTGTTGCGGCTCGCGCGACTCGCGGTCCGGCACCTTCGGGCGGCGTTGGAGAAGCTAGTCGAGGAGGCGTCGGGTGAGGATGTTAGTCACAAGCGCGTGGTTCGCGTGCTCGCGCTCGCGTTCGAACTGCGGCCCTCCCGGTCCACGAAGCTCCGGAAACTGTTGAAGCGGGCGCCGGGGTTCGCTCGGTCCGTGCTGGGGCCGTGGCCGGCGTGGTTCGCGGACCGGGTGCTCCGCCGGCTTCTGCTTCATCGTACCCGGGACGGTGAATGGGTCCCGGACGTGCTCTGGGAGCTGGAGCGGTGGCGGTTGCGGCACGGGGAGTAAGGTGACTCTGCGCTCGTTTTCGGGAGCGTGATCCCATGTAGCGGGCTGGATTGCCTGTCCGAACGTCTGGTCTGGTAGGTCGGTTGTTTGGTGTTCGGTGCCGGAAAAGTTCTTAGAAGGAGGTGGAGCTATGTGGGGTTGGAGGATGCCGGGGCGGCCGAGCCCGGTCCAAGGCGCGGGACTTGAGATCCCGTGGCCCGTATGGGCCGCCCGGGTTCAAATCCCGGCCCCGGCGCCAGCCGGAATCGTTATGAAAATCGTAACGTTACGTGGAACGCATCGATCCGGGGGACCCCTCCCGGTGGCTGATCGCGTCTCCGGGGGCCGGTGGGGCTCTGGGGGACTGGCGGGAGGTTGCCGCTAGGATCGCGCGGGCCGCGCGCGAACTCCTGGGACCGGAGGCGCGGGTCTACGTGTTCGGAAGCGTGGTGAGGGGTGAGACCACGGCGGTTTCGGACCTGGACGTGGCCGTGGTGGTAGAGGGGGACGTTGATCGGGGCGTCGCGCGGCGGATCCTCGGGCGAGCGGGGGCGTGGATCCGTTCGTTCCGGTGCATCTCCACGTCGTCTCCCGGCGGGAGTTCGAGCGCGACCGGCCCGACGCGTGCGTCGAGGTGGGGCCGGCCCTGCGCGAGCTCGGCGAGCCGAGCGTGGAGGGCCGCTCCGCGTCGAGGGTTCGGGCGCTCTGGGGGTCGGGGGCTAGCGCTGCTTGGGTCCGCGGAGGGAGTGCCGCCACTGGCGGGGCTCGTTGCCATCCGAGAGGGGCTCGGACTGTGTTTGCGGGCGGTGAACCTGGCGCTGCGCGGGATTCCCTTCGAGGGGCCCCTGGGCGTGCCGGAGGGAGTCGCTGGGGACGCGACTCGGGTGCTGAACGAGCTGGACGAGCTCATGACCACCGTCCGGGAGGGGGAGGAGCCGGGCTTCACCACCGTTCTCGGGCTCTCCCGGCGAGCCCGCTCGGTCGTCGGGAGGCTCGAGAGTCTCCTCCCGGGCGCGGTCGTGGGAGGGTTGGCGTGGAGGGTGACGAGGTGAACGTGGGGGAGACGGTCAGGACGGCCGAGTGGGGGCTTGAGTCGGCCGCGGTCGCCGAGGCTCGCCAGGCGCTGGGGCTCCTGCTCAGGGCCGCGCTGCGGGAGCTGTCCGCGGAACCGCCCAGAACCCGCGACCTTCGGCAGCTCCTGGGCGCGCTCACGGTGGAGCTCCTGGATCGGGGCGAGGGAGACCTGGCCGTGGGGGTGCGCCGGATCGCTCGGGAGCACCGGGACGTCCTCGCGGCGCTCCTCGAGGGATACTTCTCCCGGTTTGAGCCGCCGTTTGAGGGGGACGCCGGGGAGCTCGTGGAGAAGGCTCGGGAGATCTTCGGGGAGCTTCGGCGCGTGCTGGAGGGGGTGCGTGAGCTGGGGTGAGCCTACTCCTCCACCTCCACCGTGCCGGGGCCGGGCTCGACGCGGCCGATGACGGTGAGGTCGAGCTCCTCGGCGAGCTCCTCCGGCGCGCAGACGAGGTACTCGAAGTCCTCCCCGCCCTCGAGGGCCACGTCGAGCGGGTCCCGGTCGAGCTCGGTGGCGACGTCCTCGACGCGTGGGTGCACGGGGACGCGCTCGGCCTCGATGACGAGCTTGACCTCGGAGCGCCGGGCGATGATCTCGGCGTCGGCGAGGAGGCCGTCGCTGATGTCGGTGACGGCGGCCCGGGCGTTGCGTTGGGAGAGCTTGATCCCGAGGTGGATGGGCGGCTCGGGCCGGGCGAAGGCGCGGTAGAGCTCTTTGGGTGGCTGGAGGTCGTTGAGGATGGCCTGGACGTAGGCGTTGGGTCCGCCGAGTGGGCCGGTGACGGCGATGACGTCGCCGGGCCGGGCCCGGTCGACGCGGAGGGGCTTTCCGGGGAGCTCTCCGAGGGCGACGCCGGTGAGGGAGAACTCCTCGCCGTCGACGATGTCGCCGCCGATGAGGGTGAGGTCGTGGTGGCGCAGGGCCCGGGCGATGCCGTCGATGAGGGGGTTCTCCTCGAGCTTGCCGTCGCGGGTGATGGAGAAGGCGAAGTGTCGCGGCCGGGCACCCATGGCGCCGACGTCGCTGATGGTGGCGGCGACGAACTTCCAGCCGAGGTCTTTGGGGTTGAGTTCGCGGGGGATGTGTCGGGAGCGGGTCATGGTGTCGACGTTGAGGACGAGTCGGTTGGGGAGGACGGCGGCGTCGTCCTGGCCGGCGCCGACGGGGAGGTTGTTGGTGGGGCAGCGTTCGAGGATGGTGCGTAGGAGCTCCTCCTCGTGCGGTGGTCGCCAGGTGTGGGGGGTGTGCTCGTTGCGTCCGGTGCTCAAGCGGGTGTCCCCCGGGGAGCGGGAGGCGTTGGCGCGGGAGCTGGCGCGGAGGTTTCGGTCCGAGGGGGTGAGGCGGGTGGTGGAGGGGATGGAGCTGGTGAAGTTGGAGGGGAGGTGGACGGAGTACTTCGACGCGTCGCGGGTGGGGGTGGATCCGGGGGAGCTGCCGGATCGTGCGGATCCGTTCGTGGCTGGGGTGCCGGTGTGTGAGCGGTCGTCGCGGGGCGGGGTGCGGGTGCACTTGGAGGGGGCGCGGGTGCTGGCGGAGGAGGTGGAGGAGATTCGGGTGTACGTGAGGGAGCGGTCGGCGATCCTGTTCACGTACGGTCGGGACGTGCTGCCGGAGGGTGTGGTAGAGGTTTTAGGGCCGAAGGTGCCGAGGCTGGTTGCGGTCATGTTTCGGGATGAGCTGGGGGAGCACTGCGTCGGGGTGGGTCGGCTGCGGTTCACGCGGGAGGGTCGGCCGGTGGTCGATAACGTGATAGACCGGGGCTGGTACCTGCGCAGGGGAGGGTAGGGTTGGAGCCGCTGGCGCTGATCATGGACGTGGAGAACGTGCCGGGCGCGCTGCGGGATATCGCGGGCGTGATCGCGGATCACGGGGGGAACATCCTTCACATCACGCAGGAGTCGGAGGGGGAGCTGGCGCGGCTGTACATGGAGGTGGAGGGTGTGGAGCGGCCGAAGGCGCTGGTCGCGAGCCTGCGCGCGCTGGACGTGGTCCGATCGGTGGAGCGGGTGCGTCCGTTGAAGGAGATCTACGGGAAGCGCGTGATCATCATGGGTGGGGGCGCGCAGGTCGCGGAGGTGGCGAAGGGGGCGATCACGGAGGCGGATCGGCACAACATTCGGGGTGAGCGGATCAGCGTGGACACGATCCCGCTCGTGGGGGAGGAGAACCTGGCGGAGGCGGTGCGGGCGGTCGCCCGGCTGCCGCGGGTGGGGATCCTGGTCCTGGCGGGCTCGCTCATGGGCGGGAAGATCGCGGACGCGGTGCGGGAGCTGCGGGAGGAGCATGGGATCCCGGTCATCTCGCTCAACATGGCGGGGAGCGTGCCGGAGGAGGCGGATCTCGTGGTTACGGACCCGGTCCAGGCGGGCGTGATGGCCGTGATGGCCGTGTCTTCGGCGGGCGTGTTCGATCTCTCCCGCGTGCGCGGTAAGCGGTTTTAAGGGGGTCGCGGGCCGTGCGGCTCGAGCGATCGTTGGAGGAGGCACCCGTGATCGAGCGGAACGGGTACCACTACTTCATTCATCCGATCACGGACGGGGTGCCCGAGGTCGACGCGGGCCTGCTGCGGGAGGTTGCGTCGCGAATCGTGCGCGCGCTGGACACGACGGACTTCGATAAGATCGTGTGCGTGGAGGCGATGGGGATCCACCTGGGCACGCTCCTGTCCACGATGCTGGACCGGCCGTTGGTGATCGTCCGGAAGCGCCGGTACGGGCTGGACGGTGAGGTCGAGATCGTGCAGGAGAAGGGGTACGGCCGCGAGAAGCTCTACCTGAACGGCGTGTCCGAGGGGGACGAGGTGGTCGTCGTGGACGACGTGGTGAGCACGGGCGGCACGCTGGTGGGCGTGCTCAACGCGCTGCGGGAGGCGGGCGCGGAGGTCAAGGACGTGGTGGTCGTCATCGCCCGGGGCGGGCTGCGGCGAGTGAAGGAGGAGACGGGGATCGAGGTGAAGTACCTCGTGCGCGTGGAGGTGGACGAGGATGGAGTCAGGGTCGTCGAGTCCCGCTACCG
>JBDOKE010000209.1:0-1863 GCA_039833815.1 Methanobacteriota archaeon
GACTCCTCCGTAGAACCGGTAGCACCTACCGCTCAATTCTGAAGCCCCACACCTCCTGGATCGTCTTAGCGAACCCTTCGGGGTCCAGCACCCGGAGCTTGACCTCCCGCCCGTCCACTAGCTCCAGTACCACCTTACCGTCCAGGACCGTTACGCTGGTGACCTCCTCAGCCTTCACGAACTCGGTTCTGAACGGCTCCCTGACCTCGAGGCCGTCCGCCCTTACCACGACGCTTCCAGCCATCGCAGCGTAGGGGACGAGCACTATCACACCGCCCAGAACGGCGGCGAAGAGCGTGGCGATGGGGATCATCCAGTAGGGAGGGTGGGCGCTGCTGCTCAGCCTGAGAACGCCCATCAGGAGCAGCGGGACGGCCGCCACCAGGAACGGCAGGTTCAGGATCCCGACGAAGACGTAGCCTGAGGTCCGAGGGTCGGACCGCGGGTACACCGGCCACTCCCTCGCCCGACTCATCCCGGCCCCGCTCCCGACCCCGCTTGGGGGCGTGATGGGCGTTACGGTTCGGACGGTACAGAGACGGCTCACTGGGCACCAGTCCTCTCGCGCGGTTGAAGAACACCCTCGGCGGAACCACCGTATCCCCTCAGTCAGGCTGCCCAGCGGTAACGGCTCGGGCCGCCGCGTGCCTTATTTCGGCCTACGCCGGCCCACTGCCGCGGGCGCCGGGCCGGCGGGGGCGGTGGCGTGCTCCGTTACCTCACCCTCGGCTTGCTCCTGACGCTGGCTCCCGTTCCAGACGAGCCATCCACGGCAGGCTCTCGGAGGACCCGAGCCTCCTGCGCTACTGCTTCCAGCACCGAGTGATGCCAAAGTGGGCGGACAACCCACACGTGATCGTGGACTGCGGAGCCTGGAGGTCGGAAGACTAGGGCAGCCTACCTGCCCGACCGGGACCTGTTCGCTGCCACCGTCGAATCGGTGTGGACGGTTGAGGAGGGGCGCATCCGGGCTGAGATCCAGCCAGGGCCGTCGCTATGGGGAGGGAGGTTCGCGGACCGGCGGTGATCATCGGGCCGCACCGCCCGAAGGTGTTCGTCGGGGGGTTACGTTTGCGATCTGGTCCCGCCTCCTCTCCCGGCCCTCCCCGGACCACCCCTGGAACGTTACCATGGTTCTATCCAGGGGTGGCCGGGAGGTAGTGAGCGTTGACCTGGGCCCGGTCGTGCCCGTGGACGTTGAGTACGCGGTGTATCCGGACCGCGTGACCACGCGGAGTCCAGCCGTAATGTCATCACGGTGGGAGTGGACAAGGCGATCGTGGCCGACGCCACGTTCGACCTTCGGCGGGGTGATCGTCGACTGTCGAGCGGGCACGGATCCGGCGCTGATCGTCCGGCTGCGCCGCTTGGTCGAGGAGTCGTTCCCCGACGGCGAGCCGCTGCGCACACGCGCAGGAGTCGAGCCGCTTTACGCGACGTTCCGACCGTCCGAGGGCGACCCGCTGGCCCGATTCGATAGGCCTCCCGTGGGATGCGTCGGCTCAGGGAACGCTTCTGGCATCTAAGGGAACGGAATATTGATTTAGGAAACCTATTTGTTTCCGTATTGAGGCGACCGCCCGGTGTGCGACCTCCGGCTCCTCCAGTGACCGTGCCGCGAGCCGGTACGATGCACCGAGGCTAAGACGGGACCCGAGCTCCCTGGCCAGCCCCTTCTCGTCTCTTACCGGCAGTGACGGCGGCATGCACCCTCGATCTCGCAGGTACACCCGCACCACCTCGACGCCTCCTGCCCCCTGAACTACCTCGGCCCCCTCGATCCGACTCAACTCGCACGTAGCCGCACAGCAGGTACACCGGAACCGGTACCCCACCGAAGACCGAACACCGCCACCCCGAGGT
>JBDOKE010000210.1:0-8676 GCA_039833815.1 Methanobacteriota archaeon
CGCAGCGGGAGGCGGTGGAGCGGGGGCTGTTCGAGGGTAAGAACTTGGTGGTCGCGGCGCCCACGGCCAGCGGGAAGACGCTCATCGCGGAGATGCGGGTGCTGCACGAGCTGGCCTCGCACGACGGAAGGAGACGCGTGGTCTACGTCGTCCCCTACCGGGCGTTGGCCCGGGAGAAGCGTCGGGACTTCGGGAGGGTTGCCCGGTTCTGCCGGGAGGAGCTGGGGGTGGACGTGGGCGTCGAGCTCCGGACCGGGGACGTGCGGGAGCCGATCCGGGAGCTGGAGCCGGGCGTGCTGATCACGACGGCCGAGAAGCTGGACGCGAGCCTGCGATCGAGGCCGGGGCTCGTGGACGCCGTGGACCTGTTGGTGATGGACGAGGTGCACCTGGTCGGGGAGCCGGATCGCGGTCCCACGTACGAGGGGCTCATCGCCCTAGTGCGCACGTTCTCGGGCGCGTCCGTGCTGGCGCTCTCGGCCACGGTGGGGAACGCGCGCGAGCTCGGTCGGTGGTTGGGTGCCGAGGTGGTGGAGAGCGACTGGCGGCCGGTGGAGCTGAGGTACCGGGTGGAGGAGGTGACGCGGTCGGACGCGGACGACCGCGTGGATAAGGTGGTACGGCGCTGCCTGAGAGAAGGTGGTCAGGCGCTCGTGTTCCTGTACTCCCGGCGGCGGTCAATGACCGAGGCGCAGCGGCTGTCGCCCGTGGTGCGGGAGCACCTGTCCCGTTGGGAGGTGGAGGAGCTGCGGGAGTTGGCGGAGCAGGTGCGGGAGGAGGGTGAGGGAGACGAGACGCGGGTGCTGGCGGAGACCGTGAGGAGCGGGGTGGCGTTCCATCACGCCGGGCTGGCCCCGGGGCAGCGGGAGCTCGTGGAGGACGCGTTCCGGGAGGGGCTGCTCAAGGTGGTGACGTGCACGCCGACGCTGGCGGCCGGGGTCAACCTGCCCGCTAGGTACGTGCTGATTCGGGACTTTGGGGTTCGAGTCGGTGGCCAGCTGAAGCCCTCGAAGAACGAGTTCAAGCAGATGGCGGGGCGGGCGGGTCGTCCGGGGTACGACGAGGTCGGCTACGTGTACGTGTTCGTGAGCCCGAGGCTGCGGGAGTTGGCGGAGGAGTACGTGCGGTCCGAGGCGGAGCCGGTGCGGAGCCGGATCTGGTCGGCGGGACCGCAGCTTCGGCGGTTCATCCTGGGGCTCGTGGCGGCCGGGTTCTGCGAGGACCTCTCCGACGTGCTGGAGGTCTCGCTCAACACGTTCGTGGAGTCCGTTGAGTGGGGGCGCTCGGCGCCGGAGGAGCTGGTGGTGGAGTCGGTGAGGTTGCTGAGGGAGTGGGACTTCGTTCGGGAGCTCGGGGGCCGGCTGCGGGTGACGGAGGTGGGTCGGGCGGTGGCGGAGACGTATCTCAACCCGGACTCGGCCCGGTTCCTGCTGGAGGTGATGCGGGAGGTGGGGACGGAAGAGTCCGTCGCGCTACCGGCGATCACGCTGTCCCAGGACTTCACCCCTGCCCCGATCGCCTGGAAGGGGCGGGAGCAGGGCACGCTCGACGCGTTCCTGGGTGGATCGGGCGCGGAGGCGCTGTCCGGTGAGGAGGTGGCGGAGTTGGCGGTGGAGTGGTTCGGGTACGACGACTGGGAGCTGGAGCGGAGGCTGGCGTGGGCGGAGGTGCTGCGGGACTGGGTCTCCGGGGTCTCGGAGCGGGTGATACTTCGGCGGTACGAGCTCTACCCTGGGGACCTTTACCGGGCCCGGGAGGACGCGGCGTGGATCGCGTGGGGAATGTCCCGGCTGGCCTCGGCGGCCGGGCTCCGGTGGAGGTGTCCGATGCTCAGCCGTCGAATCGAGATGGGGGTGCCGGAGGAGGTTCTGGAGCTGACGGAGGTGGACGGGGTTGGTAGAACCCTGGCGATGCGGCTCTACGAGGCCGGGTTCCGGTCCGTGGAGGATCTGGCGGAGGCGAGTCTCTCGCGGCTCACCCGGGTGCGTGGGGTGGGGAAGCGGAGGGCGCGTAGGATCCGAGAGAGCGCGCGTCGGCTCATAGGAACCTGAACTCGTGGCCCCACTTCCTGCTGATCGTGCGCTCCCAGCGGGCCACCTCCACGGAGGTGATCGGGAACACGCTCTCGCCTCGCCGGGGCATCTCCAGCAGCTCCTGGGCCAGGTGCCGGGAGATGGTTCGGACGCGACCCCGGACGGTGATGCGACGCTTGATAGGGTCCACGTGGCTCCAGCGTAGGTCGAGCACGTCGATGTAGTCGGACAGCGTCTCGAAGCAGGTGATCACGAAGGGTTTGACGTACCGGTCCGATTCGCTCTCGCTCAGGTGGTCCAGCAGCAGGAAGAGCTCGATCAGCCGCAGGTCCAGCTCCACGGTGGTGCGGCTGACGCCGTTGATCTCAAACGGTAGGTCCGCGTTCCTCAGGACATGCGCGAGGTTCTCGCTGCGGGACAGTAGCTCCGCCTCGACCTCGATCTCTGGGATGGCGTCCGAGACCTGCGCGTCGGGCGGTAGGCGCTCGGTGAGGTAGCGGACGAGCTCCTGGAGCAGCTCCCTGCCGATGCGGTCTCGGGTGCGCACGTGGGTGATCGACTCGACCGTCCAGAGGGGCTCGGGGCTGAGGTCCTCAACGCGGTCGTCCGAGAATCGGTTGGAGAGCGCCTTCAGCCCCAGCAGGGCGGCGTAGGTCAGCGTGGAGGTGGGTTTGAGCACGAGGCGCTTTCGGGCCAGGTAGCGCACGTACCCGTTGACCAGGGGCGCGATCATGAGCCTTCACCGAGGCCGAACTCGGAGTGGATCGCGTTGACCGCCTTGGCCTCGTCCTCCTCGGACACGACGAACGAGATGTTCACCTCGGAGGCCCCCTGGGAGATGGTGCGCACGTTCACTCCCTCCCGGGCCACGGCGCTGAACACGCGGGAGGCGACGCCGGGCGTGCCGCGCATTCCCTCTCCGACGACGGCCACGACGGAGACGTCCTCGTACGTTTTCACCCGGTCAACCAGGCGCTCCCCAACGAACTCGCGCTCGATGATGCGGGCCGCCTCCCTCACGTCTTCCTCGGACACGATGATGGAGATGTTCGACTCCGAGGCGGACTGGGAGATCATGATCACGTTGATCCCGGCCTCACCCAGCTTCGTGAAGATGCGGCCGGCGACGCCGGGTCGTCCGATCATGGTCGTGCCGCGCACGTCGACCATGCCCACGTCGGAGGAGGAGGCTACCGCCTTGACGACCTCGTCGGTGGGATGCGTCTCCGCGGTGATTAGCGTGCCCTCCGCGTCCGGGTTGAACGTGTTCTTGACGCGGATGGGGATCCCCTCGGCCCGGGCCGGGATCACGGTCTTGGGGTGCAGGACCTCCGCGCCGAAGCTGGCGAGCTCGAGGGCTTCGTCGTAGGACAGCCGGGGCACCGTGCGGGCGTCGGGCACCAGGCGCGGGTTGGCCGTCATGACCCCGTCCACGTCCGTCCAGATCTGGATCTCGTCGGCCTCCACCGCCGCGCCGAGGATGGCGGCCGAGTAGTCGGAGCCGCCCCGCCCCAGGGTCGTGATCTCCCCGTCCACGGTCTCGCCGATGAAGCCCGTGACGACGGGGATCTTGCCGGAGCGGAGCATCGGGATCAGGGTGCGCTGCGCCTTCCGGCGGCAGGCGGGCAGGATGGGTTCCGCCTCGCCGAACCGCTCGTCCGTGATCACGCCGGCCTCGCCGGCCTCCAGGTGCTCGGCCTCCAACCCCCGGTCGCGGAAGACGCCGGCCAGGATCGGGGCGGCGAGTCGCTCGCCGAAGGAGAGGACGAGGTCCGCGGAGCGCCTGGTGACCTCGCCGACGTAGCTGAGTCCCAAAAGGACTTTTTCCAGCTCGTCCAGCAGGGAGTCGACGTAGCCGAGGACCTCACGACGGATTAAGTTCGAGGAGATGACCTCGTTGACCGTTTCCACGTGCCGGCGTCGGATCCGGCCCACGAAGTTCTTCACGTCCTCCTCCGTCCACCGGGGCACCAGGCGGGCGGCACGCTCAAGCTCGTCGGTGACCCCGGACATCGCGGAGGTAACGACGAGGACCTCGTGCTCGCGGTGCGCCTCCTCCACGATCTCGGCGACCCTCCTTATCGCCTCCGCCGAGCCGACCGAGGTGCCACCGAACTTCATGACGATCCTCAAGCTGCTCCTCCCTCACCGCCCCGGGGTCGGGGGTACTCCCGTTGAGTGAGGAGGGCAAGGTGTGGCTTCCGGACGAGGAGGCCAGGAAGCTGGGCGCCGAGGTGAGCATGAAGGCGCTGGAGGCGCTCGCCGACGCGGGACGGCCCGTTTACGACCTAAAAAGGCACCGGGGGATGGAGCTAAGGGTGGTGGCCCGCGAGGTCGTGCGGGAGCTGGGGGCCCTGGCCGGGCTCGAGTTCTCGCTGAAGGGCGTGGACCGCATCTTCGATAAGATGGTCAGCAAGGTGCCGCTGATCCGCACCGTCCTCTCCGAGGAGGAGCTGCCCGTGGAGGGTGAGGACCGGTTCGTCTGCTTTCTGGCCGTTCACCCGAAGAACTACCGGGAGCTCAGCGAGCGGGCCGGAGTCATCGCGGCCACCGCCCGGGAGGAGCTGGACCTGGACCACACCCCCTTCGTCCTGGTCCGGAACGACCTGTGCCTGCGGGAAGACGAGTTCGGCGTGCTGGCCCTGCACGCGTCAGAGGTGGTGCAGGAGCGCCCGGAGTTCGACGTGGAGGTGCTCGTGAACGAGGATCTGAAGCCGACGATGATCAAGCTGGCCCGGTTCATCGCGAGCACGGTGGCCACGCGCACGGCGCACCTGAAGTTCCCGTACGTGATCGTGAAGGAGAGCCTGCTGGTGGATGAGGGGGAGTTCCGCGTACGAGTGAAGTTCGAGGAGGGAGGGGCCGGGTGATTGAGGCTCCCGCGGTTGGGCCTCCTCCTCGTGAGGCTGTCCGCCGGGCTGAGGATCCGCGGGCGCGTGATCGCCTGCGGGACCCGGTACGACCCCCTCACGGAGGAGGAGGCGGAGATCGTGGACATCCTGAACGAGAACGCGCTCCTACTGGCCTACTTCGAGAAGTACCCGATCCCGGCCCCGCAGATCATCTCCAACGAGCTGGGGGGTCTGGCACGGAGGCTGCGTGAGGAGGGATTCGGGCTGTCCCGCGTGGAGCGGTTCAAGTACGATGACCCCGAGGTGGCCCTGGTCTCCAAGATGGTCCTGGACGAGACCCGGTACGTGTACTGCCGAGTCCCCGACGGGCGCCGGGAGCCGCTCGAGTCGCTGGCCCGGGAGTTCGGATGCACCGTGGTGAGCTGGGAGGTGGATGGGGCCGTCGTCGAGGCCCCCTCCAAGTACCACGCCTTGCGGCTGGCCGCCTCCGTCCCGCTGGAGCTCGGTGGTAGCGCCGCGATCGGACTCACCCAGGCGGCCGCGGTCGAGCGGTACGCGAAGGCCGAGCGGCGCGCGAGCGGTCCCTTCGCGGCGTTTTCCAAGGCCGGGGGAGAGTGGATCCTCCACGAGGGTGGGGATATCGAGCTGCCGGAGCCGCAGGGGACGGAGACCGGGCCGGACCGCACCCTGTACCTGGACGTCGTGGAGTCCACGCGGCTGGTGGAGGAGATGGGGAGGCCGTACCTGGAGAGCGTGATGCGGGAGCTGATGGATCTCATCGCCGAGGAGGGTGGTGTCGTGCTGGACCACAAGGCGGGGGGCGACGACGTCCTCGCCCAGTTCTCCACGAAGGGGAGGGCGCTGAGGGCCGCGATCCGGGCGATGGAGCGGGCAAGCCATCGCGGGGTGAGGGTTAAAATAGGGATTGGGGACTCCGGTGGGCGGGCGGCGGAGAACGCGGTCGAGGTGATGAACAGGATCGGGTACCGGGCCTCGTTCGTCGCCTTCCGGTTCGGCCCCTACTTGGCCGCCTACGTCGAACCGCCCCGATTCTCGATGATATTCTTCCGTCGGGTGCCGGCGGAGCTGGGCAGAATGATCGGGGCCGTGATCGTCACCGCCTCGCTCGCGGCCCTGCATCCGTACCTAGGGATCCTCCCCGTGCTCTATTTCCCGGCCGCCGCGGCCCGCCGCAACCGGGACGAGCTGGCGGCCGCCTCTCTCTGGGGGACCCTCTGGCTCCTGACCACCGTGATCGCCTTACTGGTGGGCGTGCACGTGCGGTACGCGTACCTACCGGAGCCCCTGATCAGGCTAACCGACGTGGTGGCGGTCCAGGCCGTCTCCGCCGGGAAGTCCGCCCTCGGTTCCCTCATAAGGTGGCTAGGGGTAGGGATCCCGTGACTCTGATGGAGGAGTGTCGGCGTGGGGTGCCGGAGACCGTACGGCGCGTTGCCGAGGAGGAGGGGGTCCGCCCGGAGAAGCTCGCACGCCGGGTCGCCGAGGGTCGGGTGGTCGTGCCGGCCCACGCGGACCGCAGGGAGGAGGTTCGGCCCGTCGGGATCGGGGAGGGGCTGCGGGTCAAGGTGAACGCGAACGTGGGAACCTCCCCGGAGGTCTGCGACCCGGACCTGGAGGCGAAGAAGGCGAGGGCCGCCGTTGAGCACGGGGCGGACACCGTCATGGACCTGAGCACGGGCGGCGACCTCAGGAAGGTCCGGCGCCGCATCATGAAGGCCGTGGACGTGCCGGTGGGTACGGTGCCGGTGTACGAGGCGGCCGTGGAGGCCACGTCCCGGGGTCGGGCCGTGGTGGACATGGACGAGGACGACATGCTCCGGGCGGTCGAGCGGCACATGCGCGACGGGGTCGACTTCATGACGATCCACTGCGCGGTCACGTGGGACGCGCTGAACGACCTGCTCCGCCGCGGCCGGCTCCTGGGCGTGGTCTCCCGGGGCGGCGCGATCGTCGCCGCCTGGATGATCCACCACGAGGAGGAGAACCCGCTGTACGAGCACTTCGACTACATCCTGGAGCTGGCGCGCGAGCACGACGTGACCCTGTCCCTGGGGGACGCCATGCGCCCGGGCTCGGTCCTCGACGCGAACGATCCCGCCCAGCATCGGGAGCTCCTCGTGCAGGGTGAGCTGGTCGACCGGTGCCGGGAGCACGGGGTGCAGGCGATGGTCGAGGGCCCGGGCCACGTGCCCCTGGATCAAATCCCGGCGGTGGTCAGGCTGCAGAAGCGGGTGTGCGACGGCGCCCCCTTCTACGTGCTCGGGCCCGTGCCCACGGACGTGGCCCCGGGCCACGATCACGTTGCGGCCGCCATCGGCGGGGCGATCGCGGCCTACCATGGGGCGGACTTCCTGTGCTACGTGACGCCGGCCGAGCACCTGGCCCTGCCCGACGTGCGGGACGTGATCGAGGGCGTGATCGCCGCCAGGATTGCGGCGCACGCGGCCGACACGGCGCGGGGTCGGGAGTACGCGATCAGGGAGAACGAGGAGATGGGCAGGGCCCGCTGGAAGCTGGACTGGGAGCGCCAGTTCGAGCTGGCGCTGGACCCGGAGCGGGCGCGGCGGTACCGGGAGGAACGACCCCCGCAGGCGCGCGAGCAGTGCTCCATGTGCGGCGAGTACTGCGCGATCAAGATCGTTAGGGAGGCGCTCGAGCGACAGCGGGAGCGATCATGATCGTCGAGCTCGAGGAGCCGGAGAAGGTCCCGGAGCACCTTCGAATCACCGCCACCCGGACCATGGTCGCGGCCCGTCCCGAGGAGCCCGAGCCCACGCTGCGCCTCTTCCGGGCGTTCAACGAGGAGCGGGACGTGGTGCTGGAGGAGAAGCTTGACGGGACCAACGTCCGGGTTTACCTCGAGGGCGACCGCGTCGTCGCGCACACGCGCGGCTGGGTGGACGTGAACGCGTACCTGCAGGAGCTGGACCTCGAGCCCCCCTGGGAGGACCTGCGCGGCGAGTTCGAGGCGCTCACGATCCTGGAGGGGGAGCTCCTACCCTACGACCTCTTCTCCCAGCGGTCCCCGCGCCTGCACGAGCTGGCCGGCCGGCTGGAGACCGAGGTCCTCTTTGAGGGCGAGCCCTCCGACGTGACGGCCAGACTGATCTACTACGAGGGCAAGCGGTACGAGTGCCGACCCGAGCCCCTGTTCAGCCGGGCCTGCGAGCTGGACCCCGACCACGAGCTCGTACAGCGCTTCCTGCGGGAGAACCAGCGCAAGCCGGACCCGGAGGCGGCGGTCCGGGAGGGGAAGCTGCGGGTGCGGGTCTGCTTCTACGAGGTGGACCTCCTGGAGGGGGAGCGATGGATCGACCGGCCCCGGACCGAGCAGCTGCACGCCTGCGAGCGCCTCTCCACCGAGTCACTCGAGTGGGAGGTGGTGCGCGACCCCAAGCCCGAGGACCTCGAGCGTTGGCTCGACCGGCTGGAGCGCCGGTGGCGCGAGGGACTCTGCGTCAAGCCGCTGGAGGAGTCCCCGGACCGGCTGCACGCCATCAAGCTCCGGTGCCCGTGGTTCGTGTACCGGGAGTTCGACGGGAGGCCCCCCGGCCGGGGCGCGCACAAGGTGGCCGGACGGTTGACGGCGCAGCTGGTGCAGACGCGGGTGCTGCACCGGAACCTCCGAGAGCTGGAGGGGGAGCGGAACGTGCTCGACAGGAGGTGGAGGCGGCTGTCGGAGCGGGTGCAGCGCGCGCTGGACCTTCAGGAGCGACTGCTAAGCCTCGGTGTCGACAGCCCCAGGATCTAGGGGTGATGCCCGTGTGCGG
>JBDOKE010000211.1:0-21508 GCA_039833815.1 Methanobacteriota archaeon
CCCCCGCTCAGCTCCGAGACGTCACGGTCCAGCGCCCCGTCCAGGCCCAGCCGCCGCGCGAGCCCGTCCGCGATCCCGAGCTCGTCCACGTCCTCCAGGACCTCCCGGACCCGCCCTTCCACCACCTTGGGCAGGGCCTCGACGTACTGGGGCTTGAGCACGGCACGGAGCTCGCCGTCCGCGAGCCGGCGGAAGTGCTCCTGCAGCTCGGTGCCCGAGAACGCCCGGATGATCTCGTCCCAGTCCGGGTCGGCCTCCGGGTCGCCGAGGTTGGGCTTCAGCTCGCCCGTGAGGATCCGGGCGGAGGTCGTCTTACCGATCGCGTTCCGACCGACGAGGCCCGTCACCCGGCCCGGCTTCGGGATCGGTAGCCGGTACAGGCGGAAGCCTCCCTCCTCGTACCGGTGCACGCACTCCCCCTCGAGCTCCTCGGGGAGCCGAACGACCTTGATCGCGTCGAACGGGCACTTCTGCGCGCAGATGCCGCACCCGGTGCAGAGCTCCTCGGAGATCACCGGCTTGCCCGAGTCCTCGTCGATTTGGATCGTCTCCTTACCCGTCTTGACGCCCGGGCAGAACCGCTGGCACACGTAGTCGCACTTCGAACCGCCCTTGCACCGCTCGCGATCGATGATCGCAACCCGGTCGATAGGGCTCACCCCCTACGTCGGGTAGTTGTAGAAGTACGTCCAGGAGAGGAACCAGGAGGCGAGGTACGCGCCCAGCCCGTAGGCCAGCCATCCCTTGGCCCCGCCGATCCGCTCCGCCTCCACCAGTCTCTCCAGCGCCCTCCCCAGCAGGAATGGGACCGCCAGGAGGAGCGCGCCCAGGAGCGGCCCGCCGCGGATTGCCATCAGGTATCCGGCCAGGACTCCCAACCCCTCGTGCAGCAGGGCCAGGAGCAGCTTGTACAGTGGATCTCCACCGTTCAACCTCCCGCCTCCCCACGAGTCGCTCTCGGCGGGCGCGCCGCCGGTACCGATTTCTTTTTTGCCGTGATCCGGTTCATGGGGCGCGGAGCGCAGGGGGGCTGCGGTTGAAGGTTTTCGAGCAGCCCGTGGAGGAGATCATGACCCCGGCGGAGAAGGTCATCACGGCGGATCCGGACGAGCCTATCTCCAAGATCTTCGCGAAGATGGAGCGGTACGGGGTCAAGGAGATCCCGCTCGTCCGGGACGGTGAGGTGGTGGGCATCGTCTCGTACTACGACGTGGTGGACGCGCACGTCGTCTCGGATCCCTCATCGGTTAAATCGGAAACCCTGAAGATCAAACCGGAAACCATCACCCCGGACACGCTCATCGTGGAAGCGATCACGGAGATGCTGGACTCGGGCCTCAGAGCGCTGCCCGTGGTCGAGGACGGGGAGTTCGCGGGCCTCGTCACGGAGTACGACATCATCGACGTGGCGCGCGAGTCGGAGCGGCTGGAGGAGGTCGATGCGCGCGAGATCATGAACTCACCGCCGATCACGATCCACGAGGACGAGACGATCGCGAAGGCCCGGGCCCTGATGCGCGACCACGGGATCAGCCGGCTCCCCGTGGTGAACGACGAGAACAAGCTCCGGGGCATCGTGACGACCACGGACATCATCCGCGAGGTGATCAAGCCGATCACGCGTCTGGGCAAGACGGACCGGAAAGGGGAGAAGGTGCCCGCCTTCGGCCACCCGGTGAAGAGCATCATGAGCTCCCCGTGCATCCGGTCGGAGCCGGACGAGACCGTCGTCGACCTGTGCGAGAAGATCGTCGAGCACCGGATCCGAGGCATGCCGATCGTCAACCAGCTGGAGGAGCCCATCGGCGTCGTGACGCGGCGCGACATCCTGCGGAAGATTCCGGAGCTGATGCGGCAGCGGGGCGTGTTCGTATCGCTCAAGGGCGTCGAGGACGTGGACGACTTCACCCTCGTCATCCTGCGCAAGTCGATCGCGGCCGCGATCCAGAAGCTCGCCTCCATGCGACCCACCATCGAGGCGGCGGAGGTGCACGTCAAGCGGTACCACGAGGAAGGCAACCGCCACAAGTACTCGGTCCGCATCCACGTGAAGGACGCCAGGAACGTGATCTCGGTCAAGGCGCACGACTGGGACCTCATCACCGCCCTGAAGAAGGCCATTCGGCACCTGCTCCGAGAGACGCTGGGTGAGGAGGAGAAGGAGGAGGCAGTGCAGCGGAAGGAGGCGCTGAAGGCCAAGCTGCAGCGGAGCGAGTAACCCCACCCGCCCGTGCGGGGCCTTCAGGTGCGGGCCTGGTCCAAGGACGCAATGACCGCCTTCGACGCCCGCGCCGCCGCCCGCGAGCTTCACTCCTTCCTAGAGGGGGCCCTGATCGACAAGGTTTACCAGGTGGACGAGGGCGAGCTGAAGGTTAAGCTCCACGTGCCCGGGCTGGGCTCGCACTACCTGGCCATCGAGCCCGGCCGCCGCGTCCACCTGACGTGGCGACCCAAGCCCAGCCCGGACAGCCCCACCCCCGCCTCCCAAGCCCTGCGCAAGGTACTCAGTGGGGATCGAATCGAGTCCGTCTCCCAGGTCGAGTTCGATCGGATCCTCCGGTTTGACCTGCGCTCCGGACGCCGCGTGTACGTGGAGCTCCTGCCCAAGGGGACCCTAGCCGTCGTCAACGAGGACGGCGTGATCGAGCAGGCCTTCCCGGCCCGGCGCTTCCGAGACCGGGCGGTGATCCCCGGCGAGGAGTACCGGACGCCCGAGCCCCCTCCCAACCCCTACGAGCTGGACGAGGACGAGTTCCTGCGGCTGCTGCTGAAGTCCGAGCGCGATGTGGTTCGGACCCTCGCCGTCGAGGTGGGACTGGGCGGCCTCTACGCCGAGGAGGTGCTCCTACGGGCCGGCCTGTTCGAGGAGCGGGAGCGGCACGCGTCCGAGCTTGAGCGGGAGGACCTGAGGGAGCTGTACGAGACGCTCCGGGACCTGCTGGACCAGGTCTCCTCGGGTGACCTGCGCCCCACCCTGTACGAGGTGGAGGACGGGTACGTTGACGCGACGCCCGTCCCGCTGGAGCGGTACCGAAAGGAGGGCGTTGAGCCGGTAGAGAGGGACACGTTTCAGCGGGCCCTGGACGAGTACTACGTGGGCGAGTTCCTAGCCCGGGAGAGGAAGAAGGCGCGGGAGGAGTGGGAGCGGGAGAGGAGGCGGCTGGAGCGCACGGTCGAGCGGCAGCGGGAGAGCGTGAAGCGGCTGGAGGCGAAGGCCCGGCGGCTCCGGGAGCGCGCGAACGCGCTCTACATGAATTACCGGCTGGTCGACGGGATCCTGCGGGAGCTGCGGCGGGCGGAGGAGAAGGGGTACTCCCTGGAGGAGATCAAGCGCAGGATCATGGAGGCGAGGGGGTCCGGGATCGAGGAGGTCGAGCGGATCGTGGACGTGGACGTCGACAACCGGCGCGTGATCCTGAGGCTGGAGGGGGAGGAGGGTGAGGTCACCGTCCCCGTGCCGCTGGACAGGGACGTGCACTCCGTCGCCTCCGAGCTGTTCGATAGGGCCAAGGAGCTGGAGCGGAAGGCCGAACGGGCCCGGGAGGTGCTTGAGGAGAAGGAGCGCGAGCTGGAGCAGTTGCTGGAGGAGGGACCGCCGGAGGTCCGGCTGGAGGAGCTGACCGTCCGGCTGACGAAGCGGCGGAAGAAGGCGTGGTACGAGCGGTTTCGGTGGTTCATCTCCTCGGACGGGTTCATCGTCATCGGGGGCTCGGACGCGCACACGAACGAGCTGATCCTGCGGCGCTACCTTGAGGAGCACGATATCCTGGTGCACGCGCACGTGCACGGCGCGCCGCACGTCGTGATCAAGACGGAGGGTAAGGGGGTGCCGGAGCGCACGCTGCGGGAGGCGGCCGTGTTCGCGGCCTCGTACTCGCGGGCGTGGCGGTGGGGGCTGCGGGCCGCGGACGTTTACTGGGTGCCGGCCGAGCAGGTGGATAAGTCGGCCGAGGCGCCGCACGGTGGGGCGATCATCCGGGGTCAGCGGAACTGGTTCCGGCGCGTGGAGCTGAAGGTGGCCGTCGGCATCCAGGAGGTCGAGGGGGGCTACCGGGTGATGGGGGGGCCGGTGTCCGCGGTGGAGCGGCACTGCCTGACGTACGGGGTGCTGGTGCCTGGGGAGGAGAAGAAGTCGGCCGTGGCCAAGCGGCTGTTCGAGGCGTTCAAGGAGGAGGTGGAGAACCTGCGACGCTACGTGACCGTGGACGACATCATGCGCGCCATGCCGCCGGGCAAGGCCCGGCTGGTGGAGTCGTGAGCTAGCCCTGGTTCCGCTCCTCGAGCCGCCAGCCGTCCTCGGTGAGCCGCGCCACGACCGCGCAGACGAAGTGGTCGAACGATGCGATCGGATTGATCTCGAGCGGGTCGTCGTCGGTGAGCCGCACGTTGGGGGTTCGGGGCACGGTCGAGTACTCGCCGTAAACCGAGAGGAGGTACCCCTCCCCGTCCCTCGGTTCGACCCGGACGAAGGCGAGCTCGTCGGGAGCCGCCTTCCCGAGCCACGCGCACCTTCCGTCGGTTACCAGGCCGATGCGCGGGGTGCCGTGCTCGTCGTGCTCGTAGTCCATGGCGAGGGTTACGGAGGCTAGGGCCTCGCGGGGCGGCACCCCGTCCTCCAGCTTGTCCGCAATGGGAACGGTCTGCGCCCCGTTGGTGAGCACTAGGTACCGATCCACGACCCGGGCGCACGGGTAGACGACGTACGGGTTCTCGACCGCGTACTCCGGGTCCTCCGGCACGATGTGCGCCTCGCCGTCGGATACCCGGGCCCGCCGGTCGGGGAAGCTGCGGCTGCACACCCCGTAGACGGCGACCGGCGCTCCCGACTCCATTCGACCGAACAGCAGGAACCGACCCACGTACATTGGGACTCACCCGGTCTCCGTCCAGGAGAGCTCGTTCCCGTGGGCGTCAACCGTGACGATCAGGGGTCCGAACTCGCGGACCTCCAGGACCCACATGGCCTCAGGCACGCCCAGGTCCCGCCAGCACACGTCCCGGATCCGCTCCACGCGCTCGGACAGCAGCGCCGCGCACCCGCCCGGGGCCGTCAGGTACACGGCCCGCCCCTTCATGAGCTTCGGGGCCTCGGGGCCCATGCCACCCTTTCCCACGATGACCCGCACGCCGGCCTCCAGCACGTCCTCCAGGTACTTGGCCATCCTCGTGCTCGTGGTTGGTCCCACGACGACGAGCTCGTAGTCGCCGTTCCGCTTGCGGACGACGGGACCGGCGTGGAAGATGGCGGCGCGGTCCAGGTCGACGGGCGGCTTGCGCCCCTCGTCGAACATGCGCTGGTGGGCCTTGTCTCGGGCGGTGATCAGCGTCCCGTTCAGGTAGACCACGTCGCCGACCTCGAGCTCGAGCAGCCTGTCCGGGTCTCGCACGGGCACGGTCAGCCGGTGCTCGCTCGGGCTCACTCCACCTCGCCCCTCGGGTAGTCGTCCTGGACGACCTCGTAGAACCCGTCCGGGTAGATAACGGCCGTGGCCCTGCGGTTCGCCCAGCACTGGATGTTGACCGCCACGGGCAGGCCGGCCGTGTGGGTGTAGGCCATCTCGATGTTCACGGCGAGGGCGGTCGTGTCCCCGCCGAGCCCCATGGGACCGATCCCAAGCCCGTTCACGGCGTCCAGCAGCCGCTCCTCAAGGTCGGCGAGGGCTGGGTCCGGGTTGCGGACGTTGAGGGGCCGGAAGAGGGCGAGCTTGGCCAGGAACGCCGCCTCCTCGATGGTGCCGCCCACGCCCACCCCGAGCACGATGGGCGGGCACGGCATCCCACCGGCCCGCTTCACGGTATCCAGCACGAAGTCCCAGATCCCGCTGAGCCCCTCCGTGGGGAGCAGCCGGGTCACGGCGCTGGAGTTCTCGGAGCCGAACCCCTTGGGCATGAAGTGAAGGCGCAGCTCCTCACCCTTGGTCGGGACGAACCGGATCACGGGCGCCCGGCGCCCGGTGTTGTCCCCGGTGTTCTCCCGGGTGATGGGGTGAACGACGTTGGGTCGGAGCGGGATCTCCTCGGTCGCTCGCTGCACGCCCCTTTTGATGCCCTTCTGGATGGTCCCGGCGAGCCGGACGGGGAAGCGTCGCCCCACCTCGGCGATTACCGTGATCAGCCCCGTGTCCTGACACATGGGCACCTCCTTCTCCCTCGCGATCCGAACGTTCTCGAGAATGGCGTCCAGGATCATCCTGGCCCGCTCGTTGCTCTCCTCCTCGCGGGCACGCTCCAGGGACTCCATCACGTCGTCGGGTAGGCGGGTCTCGGCCACCTTGAGCGCCTCAACGGTGGCCTCGGCGATGCTCTCCACGAGCCCCTTCTCCGACTCCGACACCTCGACCACCCCGGATCCGGGCGAGGGTGCGGGCGGTCCGGTACCGAACCCAGAGCACGCGTTCCGGGAGCCGCGCGGTCGTGGCGGCGCCGTCGATCGGGCAGGCTTTGACGCAGGGTGGGTATTCCCGGTCCGGACACCCGTCGCACTTGACGGCGCCATCGTCGCGAACCACGATGCCATCGACCGGGCAGGCCTCGGCGCATCGACCGCAGGCCGTGCACCGGTCGGTGTCGACGCGGAGCGTGTCCCCGATGGGCACGATGGCCAGCACGGGGCAGGCTTCGGCGCAGGGGGCGCGCTCCGGGTGGCAGTGAACGCACTTGACGGGGCGGCCGCGCTCGATGCGGACGGCGCCCTTTGGGCAAGCCTCGGCGCATCGACCGCACCCGACGCACGCGGGCAGGCCGGTCCAGACCTTCACCGCTCCCGCTCCAGTCGCTCCAGCTCCTCCCACTGCTCATCCACCATCCTCTGAATTTCTTCGATCTCCTCCTCCGTCAGGTGCTGAAAGCGCTTCTGCCGCTTGAGATACTCCTCCACGGGCTTCCTCTCCCGGGGCCGGTAGGTTAGCCGGAACTCCCCGTTTTCGACCTCGTACAGGACCCACATCCCGGTGTCCACGGCCAGCTCGCCGATCTCCACGGTCTCGGAGGAGTCGTAGCCCCAGCCGGGCGGGCACGGGCAGAGGACGTGGATGTAGGCGGGTCCGTCCGTCTCCTTGGCCTTCTCCACCTTCTTGATGAGGTCCTGGGGGTGCGAGACGCAGGCGGTGGCTACGTAGGGGACGCCGTGGTCGACCATGATCCGGGGCACGTCCTTCTTGGGCCGCATCTCGCCGCGCCAGACCTTGCCAGCCGGGGTGGTGGTCGTGGCCGCGTAAGGCGGGGTGGCACCGCTCCGCTGCACGCCCGTGTTCATGTACGCCTCGTTGTCGTAGCAGATGTACACGACGTTGTGACCGCGCTCCACCATGCCGGACAGCGCCTGGAAGCCGATGTCGACGGTGCCCCCGTCGCCCGCGAAGACGGCGACGGTCACGTCATCCTTGTCGAGCGCCTTCAGGGCGCGCTCCACCCCGGAGGCGACCGCGGCGGCGTTCTCGAAGGCCACGTGGATCCAGGGGATCTCCCACGCGGTTTCGGGGTACGGGGTGGTGGTCACCTCGATGCAGCCGGTGGAGGTGACGACGACGGTGTTCCGCCCGAGCGCCTTGAGGCACAGGCGGACGCAGAGGGCGGATCCGCACCCGGCGCAGGCTCGGTGCCCGGGGGCGAGCAGCTCCTCCTCGGGGACAGGTAGCCGGGGCTTCCGCTCGCTCAACGCGGGTCCCCCTACACCTTCACGTTGATCCACACGGGTTCGTCCGTGCCCCTACCCTCCTCCGCGACCTTGATCGCCTTGAGCACGTCCTCGGGTCGAACGTCCCGGCCCCCGAGCCCGGCGATCGTGGAGGAGACCTCCACGTCCGGGACGTGCGCCTTCACGTCGGTCCACAGGGGCGGCATGGCCCCGTACGAGTGCGCACGGTCGATGGTGACGACGCCCTCCCGGTCCTGGATGATCTCGGCGATCCGGTCGCCGGGGAAGGGTCGGTAGGCCTTGACGCGGACGAGCCCGACGTCGGGCCGCTCCTCGTCGATCACGTGCTTGACGGTGCCGCAGACGGAGCCCATCGCGATCACGATGTAGTCCGCGTCCTCGGTGTTGTACTCCTCCACCAGTCCGTCCCCGTACGAGCGGCCGAACGCGTCCGAGAACTCCCGGTTGACCTCTCCGATGACCTCGCGGGCGCGCTCCATCGCCTCGTGCTGCAGCTTCTTGAACTCCATGTAGCAGTCCGGGCCGCCGACGGGGCCGATCGTCATGGGCTCTTCCGGGTCGAGCCGGCAGTGCACGGGTTCGAACTCGCCAACGAACTCGCGCACCCTCTCCTCGTCGGGGATCGCGACGGGTTCGAGCGTGTGCGAGAGAGTGAAGCCGTCGAAGCAGACCATCACCGGGAGGAGCACGTCCTCGTGCTCGGCGATGCGGTAGGCCTGGATGATCGTGTCGAGGATCTCCTGGTTGGACTCGCAGTACAGCTGGATCCAGCAGGCGTCGCGCTGGGCCATGGCGTCCGAGTGGTCGCACCAGATGTTGATGGGGGCGGAAAGGGCCCGGTTGGCCACGGCCATGACGATGGGAAGCCTCAGCCCGGAGGCGATGAAGAGCACCTCGTGCATCAGCGCCAGTCCCTGGGAGGCGGTGGCCGTGAACACGCGCACGCCGGTTGCGGAGGCTCCGACGACGGCGCTGATGGCGCTGTGCTCGGACTCAACGTGGATGAACTCCGCGTCCAGCTCGCCGTTGGCGATGAACTCGGAGAGGTACTCGACGACGGGGGTCTGAGGGGTGATGGGGTACGCGGCGATGACGTCGACGTCGACCAGGCGCACCGCCTCCGCCGCCGCGTAGTTCCCGTTGATCACGCGCACGTCGGGCCCGAGCTCGGGCAATTTGGGGCTCCCCTCTACTCCATCTCCTCCTCCAACACCATCTCGATGGCGTCAACCGGGCAGACCTTCGCGCAGATCCCGCAGCCCTTGCAGTACTCGTAGTCGATCTTGAACGCGTTCTCCGCGGGACGGACGCAGCCGTCGGGGCAGAACATGAAGCACCGGGCGCACCCGACGCACTTGTCCTTGTCCAGGACGGGGCGGAAGACCCTCCAGCGTCCCGTCTTGTTCCGGCGCGTGCTGCCGGGCTCCTTAACGACCGCCCCGATCGTGTACTCCATCTCACTCAATCCGCTCCACCTCCTCGTACGCCCGCTCCACGGCTCGGACGTTCTTCTCGGCGATCTCACCGGAGAACCGCACGCGGATGGCCTCCCTCACGGCGTCCAGGGACAGCACCTTCGAGGCGCGGAGGTAGGCGCCCACCATGGCGGTGTTCACGATGGGCACGCCGAGCTCGTCCAGCGCGATATCGGTGGCGTCGACCGCGTAGACCCGGTACCCGGACAGCCGGTCGAGCACGTCGTTCCAGTTGTCCTCCGGGGCGTTGATCACGATCAGTCCGTCTTCCCGGAGCCCCTCGGTCACGTTCACCACGCTCATCAGGCTCGGGTCCAGGACGATGATGTGGTCCGGCCGGTAGATCTGAGAGCGCACCCGGATGAACTCGTCCGAGATCCTGGCGAACGCCATCACGGGCGCGCCCCGTCGTTCCACGCCGAAGAACGGAAACGCCTGGGAGTACTTCCCGTCCTCCTTCGCGGCGATCGCCAGGATCTCGGCCGCGGTCACGGCCCCCTGGCCGCCCCGGCCATGGATACGGATCTCGATCACGCGGCCTCCCCCTCACGGGAACTCCTTCGGGTACGAGCCCAGCACCTTCGAGAACGGGGTACGCTCCCGGAGCTCGGCAAGGGCCTCGCTCCCGGGGTACAGCATGCGGTGACCCTCGAAGTCCAGGAAGAACACGTAGTCGCCCAAACCGCTCTTCGCGGGCCGGGACTCGATCTTGGTCAGGTTGATCCCCCGGTCTGCGAAGATTCCGAGCACCTCGCGCAGCGCGCCGGGCCGGTCCGTGACGGAGAACACCACGGAGGTCTTGTCCTCGCGCGTGGGGGCCCGGTCCCGGGTGGAGAGGATCGCGAACCGGGTCTCGTTGTTCTCCAGCCGGATCTCCCGCACCACATCGAGGTCGAACCGCTCGGCCAGCCGGGGCGGACCTAGGGCGTACCCACCCTCCTCCGCGGCCCGCCTCGCCGCCTCGGCCGTGCTGGAGGTGGGCACGAACTCGTGCTCTCCCAGCTCATCCCGGAGAACGTCCCGCGCCTGCTCGTACGCGTGCGGGTGGGAGTACACCACGTCCTTCTCCTTCTTCCCAACCATGAGCGCGTGCACGATCGGCAGCACGATCTCCCCGAACACCCGAACGTCCCTTCGCAGGAAGTTGTCCAGGGTCTCGCCCACGGATCCCTCCAGCGAGTTCTCCCACGGCACGACGCCGAACTCCGCATCCCCGCGCTCGACCCGCGAGAAGACCTCGGTGATCGTGTCGGAGGGACGGAGCTCCGCGTCGTCCCACCCCATCCCGCTCGAGAACTCACGGGCGGCCTCCTCCGTGAACGTGCCCGGCGGCCCCAGGTAGGCGATCACCGGCGAGAAATTCGCACCCCCAGGACCTCCCGGGCTCCGGACGCGATCTCGGCCGCGATCAGCGCCAATCCCCTCGAAGCCGGCTCGGGCGGCAGCACTCCGACGACGTTAAAAGTCTTACTCAGAAGACCGCGGAGCGCGCTCACGAAGTCCTCATCCTCCGTCAACCCGCCGCCGATCCAGGCCTCGTCGCACCCGTAAACCGCGCCCAGTCCCGCCACCTCCCACGCCACCAGCCTCGCCAGCGCCTCCTTCCACTCCCGACTACACCGCTCCCGGAACGCGTCCACGGCGTCCGTCACGCCCTCGCTGACGCAGTCCGCCACCTTCGCCACGCCGCCCCGGGAGAAGGCCTCGTTGGCCGAGCACTCTCCCGCGTCCACGGCCCGAATCGCCTCCAGGTCCAGGGGGCCCTGCAGCACCCCGGGGGCCCCGAGGCACGCGTCGATGCCCCCAATCACCCGGCCCTCCCTGACGACCACGGAGACCGTGTTCGAGCTCGCGTCGCAAACGACCAGGTCCTCCCCGTCCGCGAGCTCCAGCGCCATCCTCGCGGTCCCGAGCTTCTCCCCGCTGCCCACGTGAGAGAAGACGCGGAAGGCTCGGTCCAGCCCCGGGGTGTCCCGGTGCAGGCCCGGTGCCAGGTACGCCTCCACGTCCAGCCGCAGCAGGTCCTCGATCATCCGGCGGCCCGCCCCGAACTCCGGGCCCGCCCCGCCGGTGTCCCTCAGCCCGAAGCCCACGCCGACCTCTTCCGCCTCCTCCAGTGGGGTGAACTCGGTCAGCGCGTCCCCCATCCCGTAGTTCAGGCACACGCATTCCGCCTCGCGCAGCGCCTCCGCCGCGGGCTCGGGCAGTGCCCTCAGCAGCCCCTTGCGCGCCACCTCCGGCCGCGGTGCCTTGCCCAGGAACCTCGGCCTCCCCTCGCCATCGTACGCGGCGACCTTCATCCCCGACGTCCCGTGGTCGATCCCCACGTACATGCTAGAACCGCACCCTCAGGAGCTCGTGCTCGCCCGTCTCCGGGTTCACCCTTAGCGAACCGAATTGAACGACTCGCACCGAGCGCTCGTGGATCAGACGACCCTCAACGATCAGGCGTCCCTCCTCGAGGTCCAGCTCCCGGAGCACGCCGATGCCCAGCAGATCACCCACCCCGTCGCACAGGCCGACGAGGATGTCCCGGAGCTCGCGCTCGTTGATCACGATCAGCTCCGAGATCCCGAGCAGGCGTCGGAGCTCGCGGGCGTGGCGGCCGCCCCGGCCGATGATGCGGCCCGCCTCATCCTTGACGACGAGCACGACCGCGTCGGGCGAGCGTTCGAAGTAGACGACGTCGGGCTCCACCTTGGAGACGGCCTTGATCAGCGCGAGCAGCTCGTCGTCGGGCTCGCCCGGCTCGCCGGTGCCCAGGAACGAGCGCTGGAGGGAGACCTCGTCCAGGTCCAGCTCCAGCCTCTCCCGGTCCTCGAAAAACTCCCTCAGCACGCGCTCCCGACGGCGGATGCGGTCCTTCCGTTCCACCTCCTTTACGGCCTCCGGAACGGTCAGGTCGCGCACCTTGGCGTAGTCTAGGGAACTCACCATTCGCTTGAGGTGGCTCACTTGACCGTCCTTGTCCAGGAACGCGACGTGCGTGGGTCGGATCGCGTCAACCTTGTGCAGCTTCAGGGCGCGGGCCGGGCCGCCGTGGACCATGCCGGAGGTGTCGATGAGGACCGCGTCCACGCCCTCGGCCAGCGCGAGGTCGACCATCCGGCGGGTGCCGACGGTGGTCTGGAGCAGGTGCCGGGACGGGGTGATTGAGCCGACGAAGTACCCGTGCCGCATCTCGACCTCGGCGAGCTCGTTCACGGGCTCCTCAACGATGCCCAGCGAGACCACCGCGGGCGGTCCCACGTCGGACTGGCCGACATCGGCGTCCACGACTCCGACCCTCAGGCCCCGATCCACGAGCTCGTTGGCCAGGAAGGTGGCCAGGGTGGTCTTACCCGAGTCCTGCGGTCCGATGATCATGCAGACCGGGGTGCCCGGATGCTCCGCCAGCTCCTCCGCCAGATCGACCCAGTCGGACGGGGTCTCCATCCCGTCCTCCTCCTCGACCGTAGAGTACCGGGCGCCGGTACCCAGCACCAGCTCCAGCTCCGCCCCCTCCTCGCCCGGTGTGAACGTGATCCGGTCGCCCCGCTGCACGATGACCTCATCGCCCGTCTCCAGCTCGCTGCCCCGGTTGGTCCGCACCTGACCGTCCACGACGCGCACCCGGGCCGGGCCGTCCACGCGGACCGAGCCCGAGTCCAGGCTGACGCGCTCCTTCCTCACGATCGGCCACCCCGCATGACCATCAGGGAGACGAGCTTGCCTTGGGTGAGCTCCTCAAGCAGCTTCTCCGCCTCGTCCTCGTCCAGGACGAGCACGACGCGATCGTCCACCCTCTTCCACACCTCCGCCTCACCAAGCTCGCGTCCGTCCACGAAGACCCTCACCCGGTCCCCCTCCCCGATATGAATAGCCCCACCCATCGGCTCGACGGAGACCGCCACCTTGCCGGGCGGCAGCGTGTGGGAGACCGGGGGCTTGGCGCCGGCGAGCAGGACCTCCACCCGGCCGTTCTCCGACACCCTCACGATCGCTCGACCCACGCCCTCCTCGCGCTCCAGGTCGCGCTTGATCACCCGCTCCACCTCCTCCCGGGAGACGCCCCGCGGAAACTCGTACTCCCGGCCCGCGATCCGCTCCTTGACCTCCCGCGGGGCCGGCGGCTCGCCCGGAATGTCCTTGATCTCGTCCGGGTTGTCCGGGAGCCGGTACACCTTCGTCCTCGGGTTCACGGCGGAGCGTAGTCGGGTCTGGAGGATCTTCTCCCCCACCACGTCCCCGTACGTGCGCCCCGGGATCGAGAACAGGGCGGCGATCGCCCACGCCAGCATCTCCACGTTGGGATGCTGGTACGTCATCGCCGTGAGCTCCCGGGGACCGGCCGCGAACCCGGCCGCAAGCAGCCCCATGAACGCGCAGGCGGTCATCCGGATCCGCTCCTCCGCCACGTACCGGTACAGCGCAGCCGCCAGGAACGAGCCCGCGAACACGTAGAACCCGCGCACGATCCCGAGCACAATGGCCCACGAGAGGCTCGACAGGTCCATCAACGCTCGACCACCTCCGATCCAACCCGAATTATCCCCTCCCGCACCACCCGCCACCGACGCGCGTCCTCCCGCACCAGGCGGACCCCATCCACCTCAAGCTCCTCCGACTCCGGCAGCTCGCTGAGGCAGACCTCGGCGGACGGGTCGGTGCCCACCCGCAGCCGGTCCCCCTCCCGCACCCGCACCGCGCCGCGCATCCTCCACCCGCGGTTCAGCGAGCAGACGCGGCACCCGGAACGAGAGGCGACGGCCAGGTACACGTCGGTCGGGTGCACCGACGTGGTGAGGTCGGGCCGTTCCAGGGACACCCGGGCCGGGCACGTGCCGGCGAGCATGACCACGTCGGCCGCCACGTCCAGCGCGGCGTGCTCCGGGGTCTTGTTGCTCACGTTGCCCCGCAGCACGGTGCGCTCGTCCAGCGGGACCGGTTCCCCGTCCAGCTCCACCGTGAATTCCTCCGAGGGCTCGATCGTACCGCCCACGTTTCGAACCCTCGAGGGGGCCTCACCCTCCCGAATGAAAACCCTCTTAGCTGCCCGGGCGGCGTCCACGTCCGGCGGGTCGGAGGGTCCCCCCAGGGCCTCGACCAGCTCGCGCACGTAGCAGTCCACCCGCCACACGTGCCTCGCGTACCCCGGTCGACCACGCACCTCCACGCGGGCGCCCGGGCATCCGGCCGCAAACAGGGCCGCGAGCACGTGCTCCGGGACGACGACGGAGGGGTTATCCGGGCCGGGCTCGCGGGTCGGGTCGGCGTGCAGGGTGATCGTGTCCTCCACCATCCGCAAGTGCCCCAGGTCCGCGGGCACCTCGCCCTCCGGGGTAACGAACACCACGCCGGGCCTCTCCCTCGGGTGGACCCGCAGGACGTCGTCCTCCGACATCGGCGCGTGGCCCTGGTCGCGCCCGTGCTTCCTCCGCACCTCCACGTACAACTTAACTCCCCCACCGGCGATGAGGAGGGCCACCACTCGAGAGACGGCGTGATGATCGACCGGGATGACGCCGAGCCGGGGGCGATCCACGTGCGGGCCGCCACGGACGTACACCTGCACTTTAATCCGGTGCGCGGGGACGGGTACCGGGTCTTTGAGCGGTTCCACCGGGCCGGCGGGACCGGGTTCGTCTCGCCGGTCCTTACGCTCAAGAGCTACCGGATCCGAGGGTTCGATCGCCGGTCATTCGAGCGGGCCTTCCGCCTACACCTGGAGGGCGTACGGTTCGGACGGCTCGAGTACCCGCTGCGAGGGTACGCGAGCCTGGGCTGGCACCCGGTGGAGGTGGCCCGGCTGGCGGAGCGTGAGCCCAAACGGGTGATGGAGGTGGCGGAAACCGTCTGCGACTTGATCGAGCGCTTTCACGCCGAGTACGACGAGATCGTCGCGGTCGGGGAGGTGGGGCACCCACACTTCCCCGTCCGGGAGGAGGTTAAGCGCGCCTGTCACCGGGTGTTCCTGAGGTTCCTGGAGCTCGCGAAGGACCTGGACCTTCCGGTCATCTACCACGGTCCCCGAGCCTCCAGGAAGCACTACATGCGGTTGAAGGAGTGGCTGGAGGGGGCTCGGTTCGATCCGGAGCGGTTCGTCCGTCATCGGGCCTCGCCCGACGTCGGGCTGGCCAGGGGCGTGGGCGTGTGGCCGTCCGTCCCTGCCTCGCGGCGCGGGGTTCGGGAGGCGGCCGAGTCCGGGGACGAGTTCCTCCTGGAGAGCGACTACCTGGACGATCCCGCGAGGCCCAACGCGGCGCTGCCCGTCCGGGCCGTGCCAAAGGCCGCAAGGCTGCTAAGGCTGGTGGATGAGGACCTGGTAGGCCGGGTGATGGTGGAGAACCCGGAGCGGGTGTTCGGGGTGGAGTTCGAGCCGTTGTAGGGGGCCCGTCGATGTCCGAGACGGTGGTGCTGGTGCACAACTACCAGCGGCCCGAGGTGCAGCTGCTCGCCGATCACCTGGGGGACTCGTTGGAGCTGGCGATGAGGGCGCGGGAGGTGGAGGCGGACCGGATCGTGATGTGCGGCGTGGACTTCATGGCCGAGGTGGTGAAGATCCTGAACCCGGATCGGGAGGTGGTGGTCCCCGACCCCCGGGCGATGTGCGGGATGGCCCTGAGGCTCCGGGCCGAGGACCTGCGGGAGTTCCGCCGGGAGCATCCGGATGCCGTCGTGGTCGCGTACGTGAACACGACCGCGGAGGTGAAGGCCGAGGCCGACGTGATGTGCACCAGCGCCAACGCCGTGGAGGTCGTGTCCCGGCTGCCCGAGGACGAGGTTATCTTCGTCCCGGACAACAACCTGGCCGCGTGGGTGGCGGCCAACGTGGAGGACAAGGAGATCATCCCGTTCCCCGAGCGTGGATGCTGCCCGGTTCACCACGCCATCACCCTGTCCGACCTTCGTGACCTGGCGTCCCGGTACCCGGACGCGGACGTGCTGGTACACCCGGAGTGCCCGCCGGAGGTGTGCCGGGCGGCGGACTACGTGGGCTCAACCGCGCAAATCTACGAGTACTGCCGCGAGCGGAGTCCGGACCGCATCATCATGGGTACGGAGGAGGGGCTGGGGTTTCGCATCGAACGGGAGCTGGGCGTGGAGGTGATCGCCCCGAAGCACGCCGTGTGCCCGGACATGAAGGTGACGACGGGCGAGAAGGTGGAGCGGGTGCTGGAGGGAAGGGTGCCGGAGCCGCTCCGGGTCGAGCTGGATCGGGACGTGATGAGGGACGCGGAGGAAACGGTGGAGGAGATGTTCAGAATCACCGGGTAGCGGGAGGAGCACGATGCTCCGAAGGCTGTTCCGCCGGCGTAAAACCGTAAAAAGTCGGCTGTACAGCATCAAGAGTCAGGTTGGGCCCGTGGATCCGGACTCCGTGGTCGAGGCCATCGGTGGGCCGATGGAGGAGCAGCCTCAACCCACGCCGACCGCCGAGGAGGAGCGCGAGGAGCTGGAGGAGGAGGTGAAGAGGCTGGACTCGTTCATTCGAAGCTACTCGGGCCGCTCCGAGACGGAGCTTGTCACCGCCTACCCCCTGTACGAGACCATCCGCGTGCTGGCCTCGATGGGAGGTGGAAGGAGGCTAAGGAGGGCGATCGTGGACGTCTCCGCGGTCCGCATTCCGCTGCTGCTCGCCTCCCATAACGCGGTCGGGCCCACCTCCGACCTGACGGAGGGCCTCCCCCCGGACTCCGACGAGTACGCGGTGGTGGCACCGTACCACAGGGTGAGCCTGAAGCCCCTACACCCGGGTCCCCTGAAGGTGGACCGGCCGAACGGCGAGGTGATCAAGCGGCGCTGGAAGCGGCTGCCGAACGTGTGCTCGTGGGGCGTCGAGGCCATCGTCGTCCGGAGGCTGTGGAAGGCGACGCCCGTGCTCGTGCTCGTGACGGACGCGGTCGCCTCGCTGTACGGGGTGTACCTGTCCTCCATGCTGGACGCGCCCATCATGGACGTTTCCTATTTGTGGATGTACACCAAAGGAAAACCAATCTGGGAGGATGAGCGGGGTCGAAAGCGGACGCTGCACTGGGACCAGGCGGAGACGCTGCGCTCCCTGAAGCCGGACTACATCGTGATTCTGGGCAGCGTGAAGCGTCGGCAGTTCAAACGCGTGGTACGCGCCATCCGGTCCGAGGTAAGGAGCTCCACCCTGATCCCCGTCATCTCCCGGGATCACCGGGAGCTGGGCGAGAAGCTGCTCAAGAGCATAGAAGATGAGGTGCCCATGGTGGGTGAGCACACCCACAAGGTCTTTCATCCCGAGCCGCCCGTTGCCCGGCTGGTTAAGGACGTCACCCTGATCCCACTCCCCACCTCGGCGTACAACGAGGTGAAAGCGCTTCGATTCAGACCCCTAACCCTCGAGGTCAAGGTCGAGGAGTCCTAGTTCAGACCACCCAGCACCGGCGAAAGCACTCGGCGACGGCCTCCGTCACCGGACCTCTCCGCACGATCACCAGGGTCTCGTCGCCGTCCCTCACGCACTCGAAGCCCTCCCCTCGAACCTCGGGCAGCGGTGCGTGCACTCGGATCTTGAGGCAGTCTGAGAGGCTCCACTCACCGTCCGGCCTCTCACCACCCCTCCGGGCCATGGCGTTAGCCCTCCCTGGATCCACTCCGTTTATCTCGGGCCACTCGGGTAGTTCGGTCAGCGAGCAGGAGCCGGGTCGTGACCGCAGCCCGAACCTGGCCGCCAGCCACGCGGTCGTCTGATCGCCGAGTCCGCACTTCAGCAGCGGGACGTCCACCTCAAGCTCGTGCAGGGCCCGGAGCCCGGGCCTGCCGCGCGCCAGCTCCGACACGTTCGTCCCGTCCAGGACCGCGTCGACGTCGTCCACGGCCTCCATGATGGCCGTGTAGATCGCCCGCTTGCACGCGTAGCACGGGTGATCGTCCGGGCCCGAGAGCACCTCGCTCACGTCGGGCCGCACGAGCAGCTGGTCAACGTCCAGCGGGGGCGCCGGGGCCGGGTCGGGCTTATAGGGCAGGGTGGCCGTGCACGCGACGACGTTACCTCTCCCCAAAGCTTTAACCGCGGCCCGCAGCAGGACGGAGCTGTCGCGACCGCCGGAGTACGCCACGGCCACGCGCTCGTAGGTGGCCTCGACGTACGCCTTCAGCCGCCTGAACAGCCGGATCGGGAACGATGGCATCGTCCGTCCCCCGTGCGGGTGGTGTACACTGGGGGTTGAAGGTTGGAGGAGGTGTTAATCGAAGGATTCGGTCCCGGGGATACGCCCGAGGACGTGCTGAAGCGGCTGCGCGGTCACCGGGTCAAGCCCTCGGAGGTAGGTAAGATCTGGCTGGCCAACGGGGCAGCCCTGTGCGAGGTTCGGCGCGACGCGGCCCGGCGGCTGCTGCGCAGCGATGAAGCCCGACGTCCGAGCGAGGAGGAGTCCCGAGAGATCAAGCGGGTGGACGAGTACGTTCGCAGGTTCCAACGGTTGGTCCAGCTGGAGCGGGAGGCGGAGATGCGGGCGATGGAGGAGGAGATCAAGCGACTCTCGGGCCGCGAGCGGGAGGAGAAGGGTCGCGCGGTGCTGAACCTGCGGGGCACCCGGGCGGGCCGCGAGGTCGGCGGGTACTACCTGGTCAAGTACGGTCGACGCGAGGAGATTGACACCCAGATCTCCGTGGGAGACCTGGTCCTGGTGAGCCGTGGGGATCCGCTGAAGAGCGATCTGACCGGTACCGTCGTTGAGAAAACGCGGCGCTCGATCACCGTGGCGTTCGACAACCCGCCGCCCCGGTGGGCCGTCGGAAAAGGGATCCGGCTCGACCTGTACGCCAACGACGTCACGTTTCAGCGCATGCTGGAGGCGCTGGAGCGCATACGGCACGCCCGGGGTCGGCTGCGGGAGCTGAGGAACGCGATCATCGGGCTGCGGGAGCCGGAGGAGGCGGAGCCGGAGGACGTGGAGTTCGTGGATCGGGACCTGAACCCGTCCCAGCGTGAGGCGGTCCGGTACGCGCTGGGCGCCCCGGACTTCTTCCTGGTGCACGGGCCACCTGGCACGGGCAAGACCCGGACGCTGACGGAGGTGATCGTGCAGGAGGTGAAGCGGGGGCACAAGGTGCTCGCCACGGCCGAGTCGAACGTGGCCGCGGACAACCTGCTGGAAAACCTGCTGGAGCGCGGCGTGAACGCGGTCCGAGTAGGGCACCCGGCCCGCGTCTCGAGGAAGCTGAAGCGGCGCACGCTCAGCGCGCTCGTGGAGAAGCACCCGCTGTACGAGGAGGCGGAGCGGCTGCGGGAGCGCGCGCGGCGGCTGATGAAGGAGCGGGACCGGTACCAGCGCCCGACGCCCAGGTGGCGCCGGGGCATGTCGGACGAGACGATCCTCCGGCTGGCCCGCAAGGGGAAGGGCGCGCGCGGGGTCCCGCCGAACGTCATTCGGAGCATGGCGAAGTGGATCGAGCTGAACCGGGAGGTGGAGAAGCTCTTTGAGGGCGCGGACGACCTGGAGGAGCGCGCCGTGAAGGAGATCCTGGAGGAGGCCGAGGTGGTGGTCACGACGAACGCGAGCGCGGGCCTCGAGTTCCTGGACGAGGTCGAGTTCGACGTGGCCGTGATCGACGAAGGGTCGCAGGCGACCGAGCCCTCCGCGCTGATCCCAATCACCCGGGCCCGGCGGTTCGTCATCGCCGGCGACCACAAGCAGCTACCCCCGACGATCCTGAGCGAGGAGGCGGAGCCGGAGCTTTCCCGCACCCTGTTCGAGCGGCTGATCGAGGAGCACCCGGAGCTCTCCCGCATGCTCCGGATTCAGTACCGGATGCACGAGGACATCATGGAGTTCCCGAACCGGGAGTTCTACGACGGCAAACTGGAGGCGCACGAGAGCGTGCGTCACCACACGCTGGCCGACCTGGGCGTTCGGGAGCCCGACGTGGAGGAGCCCTGGGCGAGCGTGCTGGACCCCCGGCGGCCGTTGGGGTTCGTCGACACCTCCAGGCTGCCCGAGCGGATGCGACGGGAGCGGCAGCGACCGGGATCCAAGTCCCGGGAGAACCCGTTGGAGGCCGCGATCAGCGTGTTCCTGGTGGAGAACCTGGTCCGGCAGGGGTTGTCGCCCGAGGACGTGGCCATCATCACCCCGTACGACGACCAGGTGGACCTGATCGATCGACTGCTGCGGGAGCGAGGGTTAGGGGACGTGGAGGTGAACTCCGTGGACGGCTTCCAGGGCCGCGAGAAGGAGGCGATCGTCGTCTCGTTCGTGCGCAGCAACCCGGAGGGTCGGGTAGGCTTCCTGAAGGACCTGCGTCGACTCAACGTGGCCATCACACGGCCGCGCCGGAAGCTCGTCTGCGTGGGGGACTCCGAGACCCTGTCCGCTCACCCCACCTACCGTCGCTTCATTAACCACGTGAGGGAGCACGGAGTCCTAATAAGTCCCACCTCCGTGCGCCCCCTCGCTCCGCTGTTAAGCCTCGCCAGGAGCGTTCCAGGAGGAAGTAGGGGGTGAGAACGTTTACCCCGATCGTCGTCGAGACGGTCGACAACGGAGAGCTGTTCCTGGGTATGGGGGAGTACTCGCAGCGTATCTACCTGGATGAGCTGATACTGTGGTTCGGGGTGCTGCTCGACGACGAGCACGTGATCGACGAGGACCGACGGGTGGAGGAGAAGGTGGACAAACTGCTGAAGACGCTGTACTACGGCACCGTCGGCTACGTGGTGGAGAAGCACACGGATGAAGATGACAACGCCTGGGTCTACGCACGGGCGCACACTTAATCCATAAGAGATATTACACGGTGGAGCGGCGCGCCGGGACGGTGGGGGAGGGGACGGTGCGGTGGCGGCTCGCGGCGGCGCTGGTGATGGCGGTAGCGCTCTCGCCGATCGCCTGCCTGGGAACGTTTCAAGCGAAGTACCACCGGTACCTGCACCTTACCCGGCTTCAGGCCGCGGTCTCGGACCTGGATCGGGCCTCCCGAGACGTGGGCAGCGTGCTCGCCTCACTCGACTACTTGTCCTACAAGGCGACGCTGTACGACAACACCGTCAAGATGGGAGGGAACCCGGGCCGCGACCGGATGGAACTGCTGAAGGCGCTGGTGGGGGCGGAGCGGCGGCTCAGGGACGCCCGGATTCACCTGGACAGCGCGGAGAGGAAGGGCGTGAACGTGTCCGACGTCGCCCGAACCGTCTCCAGGGTCGCCGCGGAGCTGGAAGAGGCTCGACGATTGGTCGAGCTGGGGAGGACGGGAGTCACCGATCGGATACGAGCCGTGGCCAGGCTCGCCAGGGTGGAGAACCGGTTGGAGCTGAAAAAGCGTCGCCTAATGGAAGAGCTGACGGCCCGCATGCCCAGGATGAAGTACTACGAGCTGGTGGAGAACGTGCTCTTCCTGCCCCCGTTCAACGCGCTGTTCGCGCTGG
>JBDOKE010000212.1:0-4120 GCA_039833815.1 Methanobacteriota archaeon
TCGATCGCGGTCAGGAAACGTGATGGGGGCTAACACTGCCGGGCCGGCCCTCCCGGCGTCGGCTGACCCCCGGTCGCGCGGGGCTCACACGTCGAACCCGTGCTCCCTGAGCAGCTCCCGGAGGGCGGAGAGCACCCGCCCGGCCGTCTCGATGAACCGCTTCGCGTCCTCCCGGGAGTCGTAGGGGAACTCGGCCCGGTAGCGCGCGGCCGTGTACGCGTCCGACAGCATCTTCAGCTCGTCCCGAAGGTCCCCCGCGAGCCCCCTCAACCCCTCGTCCCCGGTGACGTCGGCCAGGATCCCCAGCAGCCTGGAGAGCTCGTGAACCCGTGGATACTCGCCGGCTAAGAACGCCAGCGCGGCCTTGACCCCTAACTGCACGGCCTGCTCGGCGTGGAAGGCGGCCCACCGGTACATCCCCTCCTCGAGGCTGAGCTCGGCCAGCCTGAGCGCCTCCCACGCCCGCTCCCACAGGGACCGCGCCTCCTCGTACGAGCCCACGGGGGCCACCCCATGCCGCGGGAGGACGTCCCGGACTGGTACGTGGAGCACCTGCGCCGGCGCTACCGGATCTTCCTGAAGTACGTTCGGAGGTGGCGGCGGTGGGCCCGCCGGATCGCGGAGGTGGTCCGGAGGCGGGTCGACCCGCGGGCGGAGGTGATCGTGTTCGGCAGCGTGGTCAAGGGTAGGGCCACGGGCGGTTCCGACGTGGACGTGCTAATCGTCACGGAGCGGGCCCGCGAGCTGAGGCCGCACGAGGTCAGAGAAATCGTGGAGGAGGAACTGAACCTGCCCGAAGACCACCCGTTCGAGTTCCACCTCGCGACCCCGAGGGAGTTCGAGACCCGGTGGCGGCGGTTCCTCGACGAGTACGAGCGGGTGGCGTGATCGGCCCCGCCGGGCCCTAGGCTAACGGGTAAGCGGGGAGGTGGCGGTTCCCCAGCCCGGAAGGCCGTACCGCCGTCGCTCGGCAGCGGTGCACGAATCGGGCATGAGGATATTCAGATTACGTCGCTCAAGGCCGCCGTCTCCCTAACTCCAGGGGTCCGGCGAGGCTGGTGCCGGGGAACGCGCCAGGGGCTCGGTCACCCGGTCCGGGAGAGCGCCGCGGTGAGGTACTCCAGGGCCCGCGCCACGCGCTCCGGATCCTCCGCCGGGATCAGCAGCCTGGAGATGTGCACCCGACGGTCCCTGACCGACACGATCACGGCGTCGTCCCGGACCTCGCGCACCTCCACGGGCCTCTCGTGCCGGCGCGTCCCCTCCGCCGTCCACTCCCCGATTACGTACCACCGGTCGCTCACGCCCTTGAGCGCGGCCACGGTCGCCAGGACGTCGCGCGTGTCCTCCTCCACCGGGAGCTCGCCTAAGGTCGTCCGGTCCGCCTTCTTGACGCCGCCACCCCGGCTCACCGGGACGGTGTGGCCCTTGGCCCGGACCTCCACGGAGTAGTCCCGCGCGCCCGCCGCGAGCAGGCCCAGCGCCAGGAACGACTCGGCGAGGCGTGCCAGCGGTGAGGGTCTGACCTTCCCGGTCCCCGGGACTTCCACGAGGAAGAGCTTGTACCGCTCCCGCTCCTCCTCATTCCGCGCCAGGTCGTCCAGGACTTCCCCCGCCTCCTCCGCGGAGGCGCCGTCCCCCAGCCGCCTCCGGAGCTCCATCAGGCCGAGGACGAACCCCGGGTCGGTGACCGCCGGCATCGCGGGCGGGATCTCGACGAGGTCTCCCATCGCCTCGTGCAGGTAAAACACGCGCTTACCGAACAGCGAGGCGACGAGGGTCAGGACGGCCGTCTCCGGCTTGAACCCGGCGCTGGCCGCCACCCACACGTTCCGCGAGGGGTCCGTGACGCCCGTCTCCTCCAGCCGCTCGATCAGGTCGCTCAGCCCCAGCCAGAACTGCTCCGGGTCCTCGGCCGTGGCCCGGATGGGCTCCGTGCGCCAGACGTTGTAACCCTCCTCCCGTAGGTGCTCCTCGACGACCCGGGCGCATACCAGGCAGTTCTCGGTGTCCGTCGGGACCAGGGCGATCGAGTCCACCTTCAGCCCCTCTTCCTCCGCCCGTTCCGCCATGCGCAGGAGCGTGTTCAGCTCGGCCGAGGCCATCTTCGGGTCCCGGCTCACTAGCTTTCGCAGCGCTTCCTCTACCCGATCCCTGCCGGCCTTCTCAACCGCGCTCGGGTCCTGAACGGCCCGCATCACTAGGTCCGGGTCCAGATCGGCCTTGACGTCACCGCTCCTTAGCGCGTTGGCCAGGTTGCCCAGCGCGGAGGTACCCACCGTGGACACGAACTCCACGCGCCGCGAGGCAACTCCCCCCATCCTGTTGTTAATCCCTCGGAAGCTACGGTCGCTGGCGCGTCAGGGTCGGGCGTCGGAGGTCGAGGCGTCTCCGTCCAGCCGGCACTTAGACTTCACCTCCCCGTACCCGTAGCCGGCGCACGTCCGAGCACCGACCCCGAGGCGTTCCACCCCGTACTTCAGCAGCTTCAGGGCGACTTTAAGCGGCCCCTGGCTCTCGGACACCAGGACGGTGCGCCACCGGGAGCCTCTCCGAACGACCAGGAACTCGACGGGGTTGGGCTCGATTGACTCGTGCGGGGGCTCCTCCCCGTCGTAGTACGCCTTGTAATGCGGGTTGATCACGTCCACTTCGAGCGGTAACCCGGCCTCCTTCAGCCACTTAGGATCGGGGAGCGCGTCGTGGAAGGCCACTGCTCCGGCGCGCTCAGGCTCCGGTGCCTCCCCTTTGTCAGGCCTCCTAGGCTTGGACCCGAAGACCTTCCGGAACACCTCTTCGGCCTCCTTGGGATCGTCCGTCCCGAAGTGCCGCCCCAGCTCGCCGGGGTCTCCCCGACTGAGGATCAGCTCGCCAGCCGCGCGAGCCACGCCTTTGAGGGCCGTGCCCGGGATCACGGGCAGGCCGGTCACCGGATCCAGCGCGAGGTCGTTCTCGGCCGGGTGCGGGCCGCCCATCCCCACCACCAGCTTAGAGTTCGGGAACCGGATCTCGACCTCACAGACGTGGAGGTGCGGGCACCGATCCAGCCCCTTCAACGCCTCGAGGTACGTCTCCACGTACCCAGATATCTCGTCCGAGCGCGCGACATCTCCCGCGGTACTCACGACACGTTCCAGCAATTTCCGAGTCCTCTGCCGGAGGCTCTCCTCCTTCCCGCGACCGCCACGGTTCTCGCCTCTCTCCTTCCTCCTCCGGCCCTTCCGCCGTCCGTACTTCTCGGCCAGCGCCCGAAGAGCCAGCGTCCGCTTCTCGTGATACGGGTGAACTCGGGCGTCCTTCCCGTGATCCGGAAGCTCCAGGGCCTCGGCGACCCGCCGGCGTAGCTCCCTCAGCCCGTCGTCTTCCTTGGTGGGCCGGGGCTCACCGACCTCGGCCGCGTTCCGGGCCAAGTCGGCGAGGCGGGTAGTGAGCCTGTCAGCCTCCGGCAGCCCCTTCCCCAGCTTGCTCTTGACCTGATCGAGCGGGAGTCTGAGGAGTGCTTCCTTCACGTCGTCCTTCTCCGCCAGGACCAGCGCACCCGGTAGGCCGTAGTGCAGGAGGACCGAGCACAGCGTCGAGAACCGGCGCTTGAGCTCCTCGAGCCGCTCCTCGGGCGCCTCTTGAAGCCTCGAGAGCAGGGGCTTCTCGGGCGGGCGCTCGGTCATCCCAGCTCCCCCTCGAACTCGAGCGCTAGTACCCCGAAGCCGACGGAGCCGCCCGCGCCGAGCTGCACCGCGGATACCCGCCGGAGGATCTCAAGCGCGCGCTCCTCCGTCGGCCCCAGCCGGGACGCGTCCACCTCGTACGGTCCCGCGAGCAGCGTGAGCCTGGGCAGGTACTCCTCGGTCCAGAGGGCACCCTCCTCCACGGCTTTCTCCCACGGCCCCCTCAGCCGGACGCGGGCGCGGAGCTCAGTGACGACGGGCCGGTCCGGGTCGAAGAGCCCGGCGAAGGTCTCGTCGTCGAGGACCAGGAGGCGGTCGCGCAGCGGCAGCTTCCACGGGTCCGGGACGCGCCGAGCGAGCTCCTCCGCGATGTCGTCGACGCTCTCATCCCTCCGAACATCGAACCGGCGGTGCTCCAGCACCACCCCCTCCGAGCGGAAACTCTCGGGCGCGAG
>JBDOKE010000213.1:0-6842 GCA_039833815.1 Methanobacteriota archaeon
AGGTGGTGGAAGGGCGGGTCCGGGAGGTCCTGGAGGACGTGGACGAGCTCGGGATCGCGGACGGGCTCGCGCGGCGGCTGGGCCTGGACGGGGCGCTGGACCGTGACGTCTCGGAGCTGAGCGGGGGCGAGCTGCAGCGGGTGGCGATCGTCGCCGCACTGTCCCGGGAGGCGGACTTCATCGTGCTGGACGAGCCGTGCAGCTACCTGGATGTGCGGGAGCGACTCACGCTGGCGCGGCTCCTGCGGGAGATCGTGGAGGAACGGGAGATCCCCATGCTCGTGATCGAGCACGACCTGGCCACGCTGGACTACATCGCGGACGTGGTGCACGTGCTCTACGGCAAGCGCGGGGCCTACGGAATCGTCTCCAAGCCGATGGGGGTGGGTAAGGGTATCAACGCGTACCTGAAGGGGTACCTGGAGGCGGAGAACGTTCGGTTCCGCGACGAGGAGGTGGTGCTGCCGGAGAAGCCGGCCGACGCGGAGGCCGGTGAGCGGGAGACGCTGGTGGAGTACGGGCGGCTGGTCAAGGAGTACGACGGTGGGTTCCGGCTGGTCGTGGAGCCGGGCGAGATCCGCGAGGGCGAGATCGTGGGCGCCCTGGGACCCAACGCGATCGGTAAGACCACCTTCGTGAAGCTGCTGGCCGGGGTGCTGGAGCCCACCGAGGGAGAGCTCGACGTGGACGTGACGGTGTCGTACAAGCCCCAGTACCTGGAGGTGGACTCCGAGGAGCCCGTGCAGCTCGCGCTGAAGCGAGCGGCCGGCGACGAGTGGGGCTCCAGCTGGTACCGATCCCACATCCTGGAACCGCTCGACCTGGAGTACCTGTTGGACCGGCCGCTCAACGAGCTCAGCGGGGGCGAGCTGCAGCGGGTGGCCGTGGCGGCGGCGTTGTCCCGAGACGCCGACCTGTACCTGCTTGACGAGCCCAGCGCCTACCTGGACGTGGAGGAGCGGATCAACGTGGCCCGGGTGATCCGCCGGGTGATCGAGGCCCGGGAGGCGGCGGCGATCGTGGTGGACCACGACCTGCTCCTACTGGACTACATCAGCGATCGAATGATGGTCTTCGAGGGCGAGCCGGGCCGGGAGGGTCGGGCCAATCCTCCCGAGGGCAAGCGGGAGGCCATGAACCGGTTCCTGTCCGAGCTGGGAGTCACGTACCGGCGCGACCCGGAGACGCGGCGCCCCCGGGCCAACAAGCCGGGCAGTCACCGTGACCGCGAGCAAAAGCGGCGCGGGGAGTACTTCTACGAGGGATGAAGAGGCTCGGCCAAGCCGAACGCCCGGATGAGGACAGAACCCGGGACGGATCCTCGGAGCGGGGATGAGGAGGTCCCGCAGAGCCGAGCTCGATGAGGGGAGGGGCCCGACCGACCCGTTACGACGACTGCAGGAACCGCGCCTCGCTCCTCTCCACGAACTCGCGACACACCTCCTCCGGTCCTCCCTCCATCACGATCCTTCCGTCGTCCAGCAGAACCGCCCGGGTGGCCGTCTCCTCCACGAAGCGCACGTCGTGACTCACCAGGATCGTCGTGATCCCGCGCTCCCTGACGAACCGCTTCAGCGAGTTCGTCACGCTGCGCAGCGTGACGGGATCCAGGTCCCCGAACGGTTCGTCCAGAAGGAGCAGCTCGGGCTCGGTGGCCAGCTCCAGCGCGATGGCCACCCGAACCTTCTGCCCCCCGGACAGCTCGCCGAACTTCATGTCCAAGACCTCCATGGGCAAGTCGAAGGCCTGGAACACGGGCCTGGCGAACCTTTCAACCTCCTCCGCCGGTAGCCTCGGGAACAGCTCATCCAGGATCTCCGGGCTGAGGTCCAGCTCCTTCAACCGCTCCTCTGCCTCTTCTCGCGGCAGATCCGTCAGCGCGTAGAGCACGTCCAGCACCTTCTCGCTGATCCCGAGCTCTTCTGCCCGTTTCCGAGCCCGCTCCAGCACGCTCGCGCTCTTCACCCCCAGCCGACCCGCGAGTAGATCCCGCACCGTGGCGTGATGCACGTACCCGAACTCCTGATGCACGATCCCGATCCGCCGGCGGGCCTCCATCCGACCGTAGCCCAGGTCCGTCAGACTCACCCACTTATCGTCGATCTTGACCTCGATCTCCCCACCGTCCGGCAGCTCCACCCCCGCGATCATACGAAGCAGCACCGTCTTACCAGCCCCGCTCGGACCGACCACCGCTAGCACCTCACCCCGCCGCACCCTCAGGTTCACATCCCGCATGTGCAGGGTCTCACCGCAGCGCAGTAGCTGATACCGCTTTTCAAGGTCAGAGACCCGCAGGACGACCTCCTCCCTGGGCTCCGGCTTCGGGGCCGGCTCGGGCATCCCCCGGGTCAACCGCTCCACCGCCTCCTCCGGCGAGCCGCGCAGCACGTCCCGGCCCTCCTCGATCAGCGTTGCCGAGTCGCACAGGTACTCGATGACCTCCGTCAGGTGCGAGACGACGATCACGGTCAGTCCCTTCTCCTCGTTCGCCCGCCTGATCGCGTCCAACAGCTGCTGCTTCGTGCCCGGGCAGGCCATGGCCGCGGGCTCGTCCAGAAGTAGGACCTCAGGATCCTTGGCCAGCTGCCTCGCCAGCAGCAGCCGCTGCTTCTCACCGCCCGAGAGCACCGGTGCGTAGTGATCGGCCTTGTGCTCCAGCCCAACGATCCGTAGGTACTCCAGCGCCTCCTCGTACAGCTCCTCGTAGTCGGACGTGTCCTCCGGAGGCAGCTCCTCCACGCCCGACCGCTTCCAGTACAGCTTCCGCATCACGTTCTCCGCCGCCGTCTCCGGCCACAGCCCGAACTCCCGCTGCGGATGGATTGCGGTGACCTTCTTCACCTCGGTGAACCGGGACTCCGGCGCGTCCGGCGTCAGCTCGATCCCACACACCTCCACCCTACCCTCGTCGAACCGCTCGACCCCGCGCAGGATCCGAATCAGCGTGCTCTTGCCCGCCCCACTCCGACCGAGGATCCCGTGAATCTCCCCCTCCTCCACCTCCAGGTTCAGCCCGTCCAGCGCGACCACCTCGCCCCTGGTCTCGGTCTCGTAGACCTTCCTCAGGTTCTCCACGATCACCGCCGACGGCAAGTCGGACCACCCCTGAGGAAACAGCGGACCGCGGCCGCTGGGGGCCCGGTCCGGGTCAAAACCAGGGAGGAAAAGCGGAAACGGGCTAGTCCGGAGCCTGCGAGGCGGGCTGTATGGTGATGCGAACCGGCGGCACGTCCAGCTCCTCGCAGATCTCCCGCAGTCGCTCCTCCACCTCCCTTACCCGCTCTCCCTCCTTGCCGATCGCCTTGTGGTGATCCTCCACGTAGACCGTGGCGGCCAGGTACTCGTCGCCCCGAGGCCCCCGGGGACCGCGCACGAAGACCTTCACCACACCGCAGTCATCGAACTCCTCTCGCAGCACCCGCGTCGCGTACTCCTTGGCCCACTTAAGGCGGGTGGAGCGCCGAGGCCGACCGCTAATCTCCTTGGACCAGCCGCATTCCTCGCACTCTAGCAGCTCCGGGTGCGGGCGCACCGGACCGCCGCACTTGGGGCACCTCAGCGCCATGTACGGGTCCCCTCACTCCTCCCTCAACTGCTCCCACAGTCGCTTGACCTTCTTCACGTCCTCCTCGTGCCCCTCGATCAGGGACGACGTGGGCCTCCCGGACCCTCCTGATCCGGCTTGATGTTTCCTTCCCCTGCTACCCGTTCGCCTCGCTGGCCTCGATCCGGACGAGCCTCGGGCGGTCTCGCGCTCGAACTTCAGCATGCCGTGCCCCACCAGTCCTGCGAGCACCATGAGGCCGGCCGCCGCTGCCATCGTGTAGTACCTGTACTCGCCCACCAGCTGACCGAGCCCGCCCTCCGAGGGTCCACCCGCCTCGCGCTTCACGGGCTGGGCCTTCCGCTGATGGTCCCCGCCCTTCTCCCGATGGTGCTGTCCTCCACCCTTCTGACCACCCTGAGCGGACTGGGAGGCGGCCGTCCCGCCGGCGCCGCCACCGGACGGTGCCGCCTGCGTCCCCTGAACCGCCGTCCCTCCCCCTCCGGTTCCGGTCGGTGCGGCCTGCACCGATTGGGTGGTCTGGACCGTTTGAGCCGTCCCCCCAACCGTCTGCGCGAGCGACGGGACGACGGCTGAGAGGAGCATCGCCACCGCCAGGATGGCGAGCGTCCTCACCCGGAGCTCCCCCGGACGACCCTCATTCCATGGTTCCTTTTCCGTTTTCCCGCGCCCGGCGACCGCGCTCCCACGCGTTGAGTATCTCGTCCCCGGTCACGAACGGGGCCCCCAGCTCCTCTGCCACCTCTCGGGCGCGGTCTGGGGGCATCGAGCCCCCTCCGGGCTCCAGCATCTCGCAGATCACGGCCACCTTGGGCTCGAGCCCGACCATCTCCATCAGGGCCGCGGTGAGCTCCGTGTGACCCTGACGCTCGTCCAGGAGTCCGTCGAACGGTCGCAACAGGTGGACGTGGCCGGGGGATCGGAACTCCCTACCGAACTCGCGGATCGGGTCCTCGTGCTCCCGCTCGAAGAACTCCGCGAGCTTTCGGATGGTGAGGGACCTGTCCTCGTCCGTGACCCCGGTGAACGTCTCACGGTGGTTGACCGTGATCGAGAACGTGGAGCGCTCGTCGTACGGGATGTCGTCCGGTCTGGTGGCCCGCAGGAGCGGGAACTCGTCCCTCGCGGCTCGATACACCTCGACCAGGTGCGGCAGCTCGATCTCCCGGGCGTGCTCGGGGTGCAGGACGGCGCAGATGAGCCCACCGGCACGCTCCCTCAGCATCGCGACGTGCTCCGGCTCCACCTTGGCGGCCCAGAGCATCAGGTCGGTTTCTCCCTCCCGATCCTCGAAATCGAACACGAGCACCGGATCACCGCGTTTCAACGCCCTCCGGATCTCGCGCACCCGCTCCGCCAGATCCGCCAAGACCGCGGTCCCCACAGCCTGATTTTGACGGGATCGCCGGGCAGCACGCCCAGCGCCCGACGTAGCTCCAGCCCGGAGATCAGCTCCAGGTGATCACGATGCTCGGCCAGGTCGGGGAACACCAGCCAGGCGCGGATCCCGTTGGCGGTGCACGGGTAGAGCCAGGCCCCTCCCAGCTCGCCCCGGGGCTCGATCCGGTGACCGTGGGACTCGGCGATGCGCAGCAGCGACTGCCGCTCCTCCTCTTCCACCCTAACGTTGAACGTGCCCGGGTACGGGTACTCCCCGGTGATCCTCCGCATCTCCTCCCGGTAATAGGGCATGCTCACGTACTTCCGGCCCTCCCCCAGCCCGCGCACGTACTCACCGATCACCTCGTACACGCTCCCTCACCCTCGACACGAACCCGTCAACGTCCCGAGTGACCCCGTACTTCCGATGGAAGAAGTCGACCAGGTTCTCGACGTCCCTCCTCAAGAGCCGCAGCGCTCCGGGCTCGTGGACCTTCCTAGCCTCGGACAGGTCGATGAGGTAGGGAGTCTCATCCTCGCCCACGAGCACGTTGAACGCGCTCAGGTCACCGTGCACCAGGCCCGCCCGGACCGCTAGCCGCTCCACCTGCTCCAGCAGATCGTCGAGCACCGCCTCCGGGTTCCGGAGATCCGGGGTTCGGTACAGGGGCTCGCCGGGCACGTACTGCATGATGATGACCCCGGGCCTCGCGTCGTAGGGCTCCGGGACCCGGACCCCGGCCTCGTACGCCCGGCGCAGCAGCGAGTACTCCCGAAGGGCCGCGTCACCCCGTTTCACGCGGCGCACGACCTCGCCGTCCTCCGTCCGGTAGGCCCGCTCCTCACGCCTCTCCTCCCGGCCCGTGAACGCCCGGTAGACCTTCAGCGCCACCTTCCTGCCCTCCCGCTCCGCCAGCAGAACGTCGGCCTCCTTCCCCGTCATGATCGTCCCCAGCACCCGATCGACGCCAGCGTACTCCGCCAGTGGGTCCACCTCCTCGGCGCCGACCTCACGCTCCCGCTCCTTCCCACCGATCAGCCCCCTGACGGCCCGCTCCGCGGCCCTTACGGTGTCCTCAGACACCCTACCCTTCTCGCGCTGAATCCGCAGCGCCTCCAGGAATCGTCTTACCTCCTCCGGACCCGGCCTCAGCTCCCGAACGGCTTCCACGAAGGGCGAGGGATCGTCCCGCCTCACGGTCTCCAGGAGCGCCTTACCGAGCCGCTCGCTCACCTCGCTCACGATCCGCCCCCTCCAGCCTCCTCACGGTCTCCAGCACGTACTCCCGGGCCTCCTTCGGGTCTCTCGGTTCCCGAACGGGCTCGCCGTCCTCGATGAACCTACGCAGCAGCGGGCGCCGCTCCTCGCCGCACCTTCGGCACGCCTCCGGCCTCCGATCGGCGAGCGTCACCACGTCCTCCAGGCACCCAGGGCACCTCCACACCTGCTTCGCCCCCGACAGCTTGCCCCGCTTCGCCCGAGGCTCACCCTCCACCTCCACCACGTCCATAGCGAAGTCCACGGCCGGCGCGTCCGAGATCGCCGTGCCCACGCCGAACGCGTCCGCTCCCGCCTCCGCGAGCCTTCTGATCTCCTCCTCGTCCAGCCCCCCGGACACCATGATTTTCACGTCCTCGTACCCGCGGGCGTCCAGCTCCCACCGAACCTCGCGCACGATCTCCGCCATGTCGCCCCGCCGCGAGGACGGCGTGTCCAGGCGCACGCCGGACAGCCGGTCGCCCAGCTCCTCCGCCGCCATGAGGGCTTCCTCCACCTCGTCGTAGAACGTGTCCACGAGCGCGATCCTGGGGACGTCCTCCGGCACGTGCTCATCGAAGGCACGCCAGGCCCTGCGCTGGTCGCCGAAGATCAGGATGAACGCGTGCGGCATGG
>JBDOKE010000214.1:0-5157 GCA_039833815.1 Methanobacteriota archaeon
CCCAGGCTCGCGTTCCACCGGCGCAGCCTCCGCATCTCCGACCGGGTGACCACCCCGGGATTGCTGTGCGGGAGCATGCGGTACTCCTCCACGCACCGCCGACACAGGTCTACCAGGTACTCGATCGTGCTCGAGTACCCGTGCTCCTCCAGCCACTCCAGCGCCTCGTCGTACCGCTCCTCGGGTTTCTCCCCGAACGTGAACAGGACCTCCTTGCAGCCGGCGCGCCGGCCCGCCTCCACTATCTTGAAAACCTCCTCCGGGGAGAGGTAGGGGGAGTCCACCTCATCCGGCTCCCGCCGGAACGTGCAGTACCGGCACCGGTTCCGGCAGAGCCGAGTCAGCGGCACGAACACGTTCTTCGAGTAGGAGACCACGTCACCGAACCTTTTTCGAGCCACCGCGTGGGCGCGCCGCATCAGGTCCAGCAGCTCCGACCCGACGACCACCGGGACCGCCCCCGACGGGGGTCTGGGGTTGGAGCCCGGCCCCGAGCTGGAGCGCGAGATCCAGGAGCGCTGGGAGCGGGAGGACCTGCTGGGGAGGGTCCGTGAGAGGAACCGGGACGGCCCCATCTTTTACTTCCTGGACGGGCCCCCGTACGCCAGCGGCTCGATCCACCTGGGCACCGCCTGGAACAAGATCATCAAGGACGCCGTCAACCGGTACCGGCTCATGCGCGGGTACCGGGTCCGCCTGCAGCCCGGCTGGGACTGCCACGGACTGCCGATCGAGGTGAAGGTCGAACAGGAGGTCCTCTCGGACGAGATCGAGTGCAAGAAGGACATCGAGGAGAAGGTCGGCGTCGACCGGTTCGTCGAGAAGTGTAAGGAGTTCGCCCTCAAGCACGTCGAGATCATGACGGAGCAGTTCAAGCGCCTCGGCGTCCTGATGGACTGGGACCGCCCGTACATGACCCTGGACAACGAGTACATCGAGGGCGCCTGGTACACGCTCAAACGCGCCCACGAGCGCGGGCTACTCGTCCGCGACGTGCGCATCGTCAACTGGTGCCCGCGGTGCGAGACCGCACTCGCCGACCACGAGGTCGAGTACAAGGAGATCGAGGATCCCTCCATCTTCGTGATCTTCCCGGTCGAGGACGACTCGGAGGCCGAGGTGGACCTGCCCGACGACGCCGCCCTGCTGATCTGGACGACCACGCCCTGGACCCTGCCGGCCAACCTGGCCGTCGCCGTGCACCCCGAGGAGGAGTACGTGCTCGCGCGCGCCGAGGTGAACGGCGAGGAGCGGCACCTGATCGTCGCGGACAAGCTCAAGGTCGTCCTCTCCGCCGTGGCGGACTCGTACGAGATCGTGGACCGGTTCCCGGGCGAGGCGCTCGAGGGCGTGCGCTACCGGCCCGCCCTCTGGGACGAGGTGCCCCGACTCCGCGAGCTGCACGAGGAGAACGACCGCGTCCACCGGGTCTACACCGCCGAGTGGGTGACGATGGAGGAGGGCACGGGCTGCGTCCACGTCGCCCCCGGTCACGGTGAGGAGGACTTCGAGCTGGGCCGTGAGGTCGGGCTGCCCCCGCACTGCCCCGTGGCCGAGGACGGCGCGTTCACCGAGGAGGGCGGCCGGTACGAGGGCCTCCACGTGCGCGACGCGAACGAGCGGATCATCGAGGACCTGCGAAGGAAAGGCCTCCTCGCACACGAGGACACGGTTAAGCACCGGTACGGCCACTGCTGGCGGTGCAAATCCCCCATCATCTACCGCGCCACCGAGCAGTGGTTCCTGAAGGTGACGGAAGTCAAGGACGAGATGCTGGACTGGATCGAGCGGGTCGAATGGATCCCCGAGTGGGCGGGCCACTCGCGGTTCCGGGACTGGGTCGAGAACGCGCGGGACTGGTGCATCTCCCGGCAGCGGTACTGGGGCATTCCGCTGCCCGTCTGGGAGTGCGAGGAGTGCGGGCACCTTGAGGTCGTCGGCTCGCTCGACGAGCTGAAAGAGAAGGCCAAGGAGCTGCCCGACGGCGAGCCGGACCTCCACCGACCCTGGGTTGACCGGGTGATCCTCGCGTGCCCGAAGTGCGGCGGCGAGATGCGGCGCGTACCGGACGTGCTGGACGTCTGGGTCGACTCCGGCGTCGCCGCCTGGGCCTCCCTGGGGTACCCGAGGCGCCGGGACGAGTTCGAAGAGTGGTTCCTCAAGGAGGGCTCCTGCAGCCCGGAGGATGAGGAGGCGGGCGCCGACTTCATCACCGAGGGTCACGACCAGACCCGCGGCTGGTTCTACTCGCAGCTCGGCTGCGGCGTGATCACGTTCGGCGCGTGCCCGTACCGGACCGTCCTCATGCACGGGTTCACGCTGGACGAGGAAGGCCGCAAGATGAGCAAATCGCTCGGCAACGTGGTCGACCCCATGGACATCGTGGAGAAGTACGGCGCGGACACGCTCCGATGGTACGTCCTGCGCTCCAACGCCCCGTGGCGCGACATGCACTTCAGCTGGCAGGACGTGCGCGACACGCATCGAGCCCTGAACGTGCTCTGGAACGCCTACCGGTTCACCAAGATGTACTCCGAGCTGGACGGATTCGACCCGGAGGGGCACCCGCTGGAGAAGCTCGAGGGGCACCTGCAGCCGGAGGACCGATGGCTCCTGTCTCGAATCAACACCCTCGTTCGTGAGGTCACGGACGCGATGGAGCGGTACCACGTGCACGAAGCCGCCCGCGCCCTGTACGAGTTCGTGACCGAGGACCTCAGCCGCTGGTACATCCGACTGGTTCGAGAGCGCGTCTGGCTCGAGCGTGACGACCCCCGCAAGCTCGCCGTGTACGCGGTACTGTACCGCGCGTTCGACCGCCTCGTGAGGCTGCTGAACCCCATCGTGCCGCACGTGGCCGAGTACATCTACCGAGACCTGCTCCAGGGTGAGAACGACCCTGAGAGCGTTCAGCTCCTCGACTGGCCCGAGCCCGAGAAGGACTGGATCGACGAGGACCTGGAGAAGGCCATGGAAACCGTGCGCGACGCCGCCGAGGCGGCGCTCTCCCTCCGGCAGCGGGCCGGCGTTAAGACCCGATGGCCGCTGCGGAGGCTGTTCGTGGAGGTGGAGGACCCGGAGCGGCTCGAGGAGCTCCGGGACGTGCTGGCCCGAGTGGTCAACGTCAAGGAGGTCGAGCTGGGCGAGCGGTTCGAGGAGAAGGTTCCGGTCGCGCGGCCCCGACCGGACAAGATCGGGCCCGAGTTCCGGGACCTCGCCGGCCGGATCATCCGGCACGTGGAGGAGCACGGCGAGGAGGTCGCGCGGGCGATCCTAGAGTCGGGCGAGTACCGAACGGAGGTGGACGGGAAGGAGATCATCCTCACGGAGGAGCACGTGGAGATCGAGGAGCGACTGCCCGAGGGCTGGGAGTCCGAGGAGTTCGAGGGGGGCCGGGTGTATCTGTACACCGAGATGGATGAGGAGCTGCGCCGGGAGGCGTGGGCGCGGGAGGTCATCCGGCGGGTCCAGGAGATGCGCAAGGAGCTGGACCTGGACCTCGAGGAGCGGATCGAGGTGTGGATCGATGGGGATGAAGAGGTGCTGGAAGCCGTGCGGGAGCACCGGGACGAGATCGCGCGGGAGGTGCGCGCCCGGGAGCTCAGCCTCGAGGCGCCGCCCGAGGACTGCGACCTCGAGCGCGAGTGGGAGGTCGAGGACCGCAGGATCGTGATCGGCCTCCGACGGGGGACCTAGCCCGTGCGAGTCGACTCCTCCGAGTTCAGGCTGGAGTTCTTCGAGGAGATCGGGTTCGAGCGGAAGAGGTGCCCAAGGTGCGGCGAGCACTTCTGGGCCCCGCCCGACGTGGAGGTCTGCAACGAGGCCCCGTGCGTTGAGTACTCCTTCATAGGGAGCCCCCCGGCGCGCGCCCGGCTGGACGTCCGGGAGGCGGGCGAGCGATTCCTCCGGTTCTTCGAGCGGCACGACCACGAGATCATCGACCGGTACCCGGTCGTGGCCCGCTGGCGCGAGGATATCCACCTGACCATCGCCTCCATCGCCTGCTTCCAGCCCTGGGTCACCTCCGGCGAGGTGCCCCCGCCCGCCAACCCCCTCGTCATCAACCAGCCCTGCATCCGGCTCAACGACATCGACAACGTGGGGCGAACGGGGCGCCACTTCACCCTCTTCCACATGGGTGGTCACCACGCGTTCAACCGCCACCCGCACGACCCGCGGGACGTGTACTGGAAGGAGGAGACCGTCCGCCTGTGCTACGAGTTCACCGTGGAGGAGCTCGGCATCCCGGAGGAGAAGCTCGCGTTCAAGGAGTCCTGGTGGGAGGGCGGGGGCAACGCCGGCCCCTGCTTCGAGGTCGTGGTCGACGGCCTCGAGCTCGCCACCCTGGTTTTCATGCAGTACGAGCGGGTCGGCGGCGAGTACCGGGAGCTCCCGCAGCGGATCGTGGACACCGGCTACGGGATCGAGCGCTACGCCTGGATCACCACGGGCGAGCCCACGGCCTACGACGCCGTCTTCGGCGACCTGGTGGACCGCGTGGCCTCCGACCTGGGCGTGAAGCCCGACCGCGAGGCCCGCCGCGTCCTCGGCGAGCTGGCCCGCATCGCCGGCCTCTTCGACCTCGAGGGTGAGTCCGACCTGGAGCGACTGCGCGAGCGCGCGGCGGAGCGACTCGACCTGGACGTGGAGGAGCTGCGGCGCATCGCCGAGCCCGTTGAGAGCGTCTACGCCCTGCTGGACCACGCCCGCTGCCTAGCCTTCATGCTCGGGGACGGCGTCGTCCCGTCCAACGCCGGCGAGGGGTACCTGGCCCGACTGGTCCTGAGGCGCGCCCTGCGCCTGCTGGAGACGCTCGACGCCGAGCACGAGTACCTGCTGGACCTCGTGGACTTGATGATCGACGAGCACGCCGAGGACTACCCGGAGCTGAGGGAACGGTCGGACTACGTGCGGGACGCGATCGAGTGCGAGATCAAACGGTACCGGCGCACGCTGGAGCGCGGTCGGAGGGAGGTCCGACGGCGGCTCCGTGAGGGAGGGAAGCTCACGTTCGACGACCTGGTGGAGCTCTACGACTCGCACGGCGTGCCGCCTGAGCTGGTCCGAGAGATCGCGGAGGAGGAAGGCGTCGAGGTCGAGGTGCCCGACGACTTCTACTCCCGGGTCGCCGAGCGGCACGAGGGCGCGGAGGAAGAG
>JBDOKE010000215.1:0-3768 GCA_039833815.1 Methanobacteriota archaeon
CGACACCGGGTGGGCGGAGCGCCTCCTGGACGCTCTCGAACGGCTGGGCGAGGTCCGGGCCAAGCTCGGCGGCACCACCGGGTACGTGGCCCTGCTGGACGCCGGTCTCCAGGACCGAGTCGAGTTCAACCGCAAGCTGCCCAGCGAGTGCCTGGACGAGCTGTACGAGTGGGCGGACGCCCTCGTCCTGGCCAACCACGGAAAGAGCCGGGAGAGCGGGCTGGCGTTCGCCGAAGGGGTGCTGGCCCGCGCCCGGAGGGCGAGCTCGCTGGTTCAGGTGGAGCGCCCCGGAGAGCCGGACGGGGGCCTCGTCCTGTGGAGTCCCGGCGAACCGGAGCGCCGAATCGCCCGTCACCTGCGCGGTGAGCTGGACCTACCGATCCTTGAGACCCGCGAGGCCCCAGAGAGCCCCGGGTCACCCCGCCGACGCCGCATCTCGTGCGTGGAGCCCGGGGACAGGATTCTCATCAACGGGGTCACGGTCGGGGTGGCCGAGTCGAGCGAGGTGGTCCTGGTCTTCGACGACCGCGGGCGGCTGGTGGACATCGAGGGCGGTCGGCTGAAGCCCGAGGGGGTGAGGCGCCTGGGCCGGGTGGATCCCGCCCGCGCGGTCGTGAAGACGGATCGCCGCCTCCGCCGACTGGAGCCGGACCGACGCCGGGTGGTCCCTCCCCCGGACCGAGTCGCCCGGGTGGTGCTGGTGGATCACGACGCGGAGCGCCGGGTGAGGGAGATTAGGCGGGCCGACGCGGTGGTGTCGGTGGGGGATGACACGACGGCGGTGTGCGCGGAACTGGGGGACCGCCTGGGCAGTTGGGTGGTGGGGATCGTGGACCTGGACCCGGACGGGTGGGTGGTGGACGACACCCTCGAGGCCTTGAGTCGGGCCGAGAACCTGCTGTGCCTCCTCGTGTGTCGCCGCGACGATCGCGCCGGCGCGCTGCTGAGGGAGCGGGTGTTCCACGACGGACCCTGGCTGAGTCTGGACGGGCCGAAGCGGCCGGAGGCCTGGGTCGAGGGCCTAATTAGCCTCCTCCGGGGCGCCGGGGTGCTTAAGCGGGTCGTGTGGTCGCCTCGGCGTGAGCTGGGCTCTTCACGCTGACATCCGACCCGCGACTTCTCCTCATCGGCGGGTGATACCGTGGACCTGGAACGGTTGGCCCGCGAGCTACGGTCCTTCGAGGGAGTAACGCGGAAACGCCCCATCCGGACCGTGCTAAGGGGTTTGCTCTCGGAGGCCGTGGGTCCCCTGGAAGGGGAAGTCATCGCCGACGCGGGGGAGGACGCGGCCGCCGTGGACGTCGGTGACCGGATCGCGCTCCTGGCCGCCGACGGGATCTGGGGACGACTGATTGAGCGGGACCCGTGGTGGGCCGGGTACTGCTCGGTCCTGGTCAACGTGAACGACGTGCTGGCCATGGGCGGGCTCCCGGTAGGGATCGTGAACGTCCTGTCCACCTCCGACCCGGACGAGTGCCGGGAGATCCTGCGCGGGATGCGTGAGGCCGCCCGGAAGTTCTCCACCCCGGTGCTGGGCGGCCACACGCACCCGGACACCCCGTACACCGCGGTCGACGCGGCCATCCTGGGGTTCACGGACGAGGACCACCTCGTGCTGAGCTCCACCGCGGAGCCCGGGGACCTGATCGTCTTCGCGATCGACCTCGACGGTCGCCCGTACCCGGAGTTCCCACTCAACTGGGACACCACGACGGGTAAGGACGAGGAGGAGCTCCGCCGCCAGATGAGGGCCGTCCACCGGGCCTCCAGGCACGTTAAAGCCGGAAAGGACGTGAGCAACCCCGGCCTCGTGGGCACGCTCGCGATGATGCTGGAGGCGAGTGGGGGCCTGGGGGCCGAGGTTCACCTGCCGGACGTTCCCCGGCCCGAGGGCGTGGACCTCCCCACCTGGCTGAAAATGTACCCGGGGATGGGGTTCGTGTACGCGGTGGACGGAGAGCGGGAGGCCCGAAGGATCGGGCGAGAGCTCTCGGGCTCCGGGCTGACCGCCCGCGTGATCGGCGAGGTCACGGACGATGGGATCGTCCGCATCACGGACGGCGAACGCGAGGCGCGCGTGTTCGACCTAAGGAGCGAGGAGATCATCGGGGTGCGGTAGCTTGCGCGTGTTCGTGGACGGGGAGCCGGTTGAGGTTCCGGAGGGGGCCACCGTCCAGGACGCGCTTGAGGAGGCCGGAGTGGAGGTTCCAGACGACGTCGTCATCGCCCTGTTCAAGGGTGAGGAGGAGACGGAGCGCGAGACGGACCGAATCCGGGTCACGATCCGGGAGGTCGGCACCATCACGCTCGCCGTCGAGGACGACCGGTTCCGAACCGCGTGCGAGCAGCTGCCCGGGACCCGGGTAACGTGGACCACCCGGGACGAGGTCGCCCTCGGTCCCATCGACGTGTCCGACCTGGACTACCGAACCCGCCGCGGGCTCGAGCTGCCTCCCTACACGGCCATCGTCGTGCTGCCCACGAACGACCCCTCCGAGGCGTACCTGCTCCTCACCCGACGCCGGATGGCGGTCGAGTACGTCTGCACCGACCTACGCGGCCGCGTGACCGCGGGCCGAGAGCTCGTCGACCGCCTCCGGGGGGGCGAGGAGGTCGAGGACCTCGAGCCGGTCGTGGAGCGCGTGACCCGACAGGTCCTCTCCAAAGCCACCCCCGACACGCGCCTGGAGGAGGACGACCACCTGTTCACCCGCGTCGTCATCGAGCTCTCCGAGCGCTCCCCCAACAGCGCCGAGCTGCTCCTGGCCACGCTCGACGCCAACGACGGCCGGCTTGAGGTTAAGATGAAAACGGACACCTTCACGGCCGTCAAGACCCGACCGTTCTACGAGCTCTCGCGCGAGGAGATCGGCCCCCGAGACCGCGGCGTGGTCACCGTCCGCCACGAGGGGAGGAACGAGGGCACCGCCTACTTCTACCGGCGCGACCGAGTGCCCGTGGAGAGCCACAACGTCGTGGGACGCGTCAAGCGCGGCCTCGAGCTGATCGACGTCGCCACCGAGGGCGACCGGATCCTCGTGGAAACGATCCCGGAGCGCGTGAACCTAGTCGGACTGACCCTCGAGGAGGCGCGGGAGCTGGCGGAGGAGCACGGGTTCGAGCTCGAGGTCGAGGGCGAGGGGGACGTGGTGGTCGAGCAGGAGCCCCGCGAGACCCTGCGCGTTCTCGAGGAAGGCCGGGCCAAGGTTAGGGTCGTTCCGAGCGAGGAGGTCATCGACGTCGAGCTTTACGAGGACCGGGCGCCGAAGTCCGTCGAGTACTTCCGGCGCGTGGCCGGCATGCTGGACCGACCGGTCGGCAAGCTCAAGGTCCACTTCGCCTACGCCGACCTCGGCATGGTGGTCTTCGAGGGGGACGAGAAGGAGGGCAAGGGACTGCCCCCGGAGAACACCCCCGAGGACGTGGTCAAGCCCGGCGACCTGGGCGTGACCAACCAGGTGAAGCCCCACGCGGGGCTGATCGGGGTCCGGCTGGAGGAGAGCCACGAGTACGGACCCACGGGCGAGACCTTTGAGGGAACCAACCTCATCGGCCGGGTCGTGCGGGGGCTGGACCGGCTGGCGGAGCTAGACCAGTCCGACATGGGCAAGACCGTGTACGTGCGGGAGGTGACCTACCGTCGATGACCCTCCGGATCCTGGTCGTCTCCCCGGACTACTACACGTACGGCGCGATGGTGGTCGGCGGCGTCTGCGAGCGATGGGGAGCCCGCGTCCGGCTCCGCCGCACCCCGGACCCCAAGGCGCT
>JBDOKE010000216.1:0-12929 GCA_039833815.1 Methanobacteriota archaeon
CATCCTTATGCATGCCCAGTAGGCTCCAGATCCGAACGACCGACGGCTGCGGAAAAGCTCTGGGAGAAAGTTCGCAAGTATCGCCCGCTAACTCCCCCCAGAGCGATGCTCATTGGAGGCCTCATCGCACCAGCTATGGGAACGTCCCTTCTCGTGGGCCTGGTCAGGTTGCTTCACGTCAGTCACTCCATTGAGGGCATAGAGACGGTCGCTCGAGTGGCCCCGCTGGTGACGCTGGGAGTGACTCCAGCGCTCACGATTAAGGCGCGCGACTTACTCGCTAGAGTGCCGCCGGCAGCGACAGTGGAGTGGGTGCTGAGTGTTCTCTGCATGTTGGCCGCATTCATGTACGCCGTCCCTTTCGCGCCTCTGATGTACCGCCTTTTACCGTGAGACTCCAGGCTCGAGCGGTGGAGGTCTCACGCGCGGGTCGTGAGGAGCGACAGTCTCGCCCACGCGGGCCGGGGGAGGTGCGCGAGGGCGGCGCCGGTGATCCACCGCCCCTCGAGGACCAGCCGGCCGGTCCGTCGATCGGTGTGTCGGATGGCGAGTCCAAGGAGGACGGCGCGCCTGGCGGTGCGCTCGAGTTCTTCCGGCGTGAGGCGCTCGTAGGTCAGCAGGGCGTGGAGGGCGAGCGCGCCCCCGGTGGGCGGCCAGTCGTGCGTTGTGGTCACGCGGTACCGGGCCTTCGGGTAGGAGAGCTCGAGCACGCGCAGCCCGTGATTGGGCGGTGGGTACCAGCGCCCGTCGTCGCCGCGCACCCAGCCGGTGGGCGTCCAGAGGCCGGTGACCTCGCGCTCCCCGGGGTCGTAGCGGAGGATGGCTCGGACCCGGGGTAGGCGGTCGTACTTCGAGACGCGCAGGGTCTCCTGGTTCAGGCTCTCGGGGGTGTGGAGGAAGGGGCGGAGCAGGGCGGCGCGGGTGTGCCAGTACGCGCGTTCGAGTGCGGGTGTCGGGTGGAGCTCGTACAGCTCGGTGGGGTTGAGGAGGAGGGTGGCCCAGGTGACGGCGAGGGCGAGGGGTGGGAGGGCGGTGTCCCAGCGGTTGGAGGGGATGCGGGCTAGGGAGAGGCGGACGGAGCGCCATTCGCCGTCTTTGCGGCGCCAGGCGACGGGGATGCCCATGGTGGTGAGCGCGTCCTCGAGGCAGTGGAGGAGGGCGCCGAGCGGGATGAGGGCGGCGTTGGGGTGGCCGGTCGTCCAGAGGGTGTAGGTGAGGGCGGCCCAGGGCCAGGGGCAGTGGAGTGGGCCGCGGTGTCGGAGTCGTCGGGCTAGGGCGTGGCGCAGGTTCGTGCGGGTGAGGAGCTCGAGGGGGTGGAGGAGGGAGGCGGCGAGGGAGTTGGGGTGGTCGAGGTCGGGTAGGATGGTGGTGAGGGCGGTGAGGGTGGCGTGGTGGGGGCCGAGGAGGGGGGCGGTGAGGAGGTAGGTGAGGAGGATGTGGGTGCGGGCTCGCACGCGCTCACCCCAGCTTGGAGGCGGCGAGGCCGGCGAGTCCGAGGGTGGTGAGGATCCAGAAGTCGGTGGTGCTGTCGGTGGTTGCGCGGAGGAGCATGAGGGCGATGCCGGCGGTGGCGAGGGCGCGGAGGAGGGTTTGGGGGTCGCGGACGAGGGTTACGGTGTCTCCGTGGTCGAAGACGGCGTCCACGTGGGCGCCGGGGATCCCGGCGAGCTCGGGGGTTAGGTCGCGGTGGTCGGTGGGGAGGTGTCCGCGGTTGAGGATGAGGACGGGAACGTGCTCGGCGAGTTGTTGGAGGGCGCGGAGGGCGTGTTGGTTGAGGTGGAAGGCGTCGGAGGCTTGGAGGACGAAGGGTGCGTTGACGGTCTGGAGGTAGCGGTCGACGAGGTCGCGGTAGGTGGCGCGGCTGGAGCGTCCCAGCGCGTCGCGGAGGGCGTCGCTGAGGAGGTCGTGCTCGGGGAGTCCCTCGATGCGGGCGCTGGCGGTGTAGAGGCCGGGTTCGAGGCGGTTGAGGAGGTCGCGCAGCTCGGGTGGTAGTCGGTCGTGCACGGGGCCCGGCCGGGTGGGCCGGTTCCGTGGGTTTTGGTGGGTTTGGGTCTGGGGGTGGGGGCGTTCGGGGCTTTGGGGTTGGAAACGGTCTCGTGGGTGGGGAAACGGGGGTCAGGGGGCGAGGCGGCGCCATCCGGGGCCGGTGGTGGTCTCGAGCCCGTCGTCGGTCTTCAGGTAGGCGGCGCAGCCGCACTCGAGGTCGTGGTCTTCTTGGACGCGGCGTTCGATCAGCTCGCAGGTGCGTTGGAGGACGTCGCGGCGGGTGTTCGGGTCGAGGGTGCGGAGGAACTTGGCGACCATGGTGCCGGGGCCGCGTTGGGCGAGGCGCTGGGCGTCCTTGAGGTGGCCGGTTTCCAGGAGGCGGGCGAGGAGGGATTCGTAGCGGGCGTCGGCGACGCGGGCGTGGGTGTTGTACACGCCGGCGGCGAGCTTGAGGAGCTTGCCGGGCATGCCGAGGATGAGGACGCGGTGGAAGCGGCGGGTGCCGTCGTCGGTGGGGACGCCCTCCTTGAGGAGGGGGAGGGCGAGGTCGTAGCGGCCTTGGCAGTTGATGACGTCGGTCTCGGGGAGGCCGAAGTGCTCGGTGGCGATGCGGAGGGTGCGGTAGCCGGTGACGAGGCAGGGGATGCGTTGGACGTAGCGGAGGTCGTGGCGGAGGGTGCCCTCGATCGCCTCCTCGGAGTTGGGGTCGACGAGGCCCTTGGTGCCGAGGATGGAGATCCCGCCGGTGATGCCGTGGCGGTGGGCGAGGGTGCGGCGGGCGAGGTCCTCCCCGTTGGGGACGGTGATGGTGACGCGGAGGCCGGTGTCGTAGCGGCGGAGTAGGTAGGCGAGGTTCTCTCGGAGCTGGGCGCGGGCGGCCTCGGAGATGGCGGGGCGTCCGTCGGGGAGGCGGCCGACCCCGGGGCCGGCGCGGAGCTCGAGGCCGGGCGCGTCGCGGGGCTCGACGCGGGCGCGGATGCGGGCCCCCTCGGTCGCGTCCACGCGGTCGTCGTTCCCGGGCTTGCGGACCTCGGCGGTGGGCGGGTTCTCCTCGATCAGGCGCACTCGGACGCCGATTATCGTGCCGATGGGCAGGCGGACGCGGACGGTGCTCACCGCGCGCCCCTCGAGGAGGCGGATGGCGGCGGCCTTGGCGGCGGCGGTCGCGCAGGTGCCGGTGGTGGGGCCGCGGCGGAGGATGCGGGCGCCCTCGGTGGTCACGAGGCCGGTGCGGATGAGGTGGCGGGCGGTGGGGAGGTCGACGCCCAGCTCCCGGCGGACGAGGTGGGGGTCGATGGGGATGCGGCGGATGGGGTCGCGCTCCACGCTGGCGTCACCTCCGTCGACGGATCGGCACGATCGGGATCAGCGGGGTGGGGTGCGACTCGGTGCCCGCGCTCTGCTGGCTGGGTGGGACCGCGCGCTCGCCCCGCTGCAGGGGGGCCGGGAAGGGTGGGACCCCGAGCACGAGGAGCACGGGCACGTACGGGAGCGAGAGCCGGGGGTGCGGGCCCGTGGGGCTGGTCATCACGGTCGTCCCGTCCTCCCCGACTCGGAGGTAGAGGGAGACCCCCTCGATGGTGGCGAGTACTTCGCTGGACCCCTTCAGGGTGGGGAGGATCCAGCGCCAGCGGTTCGTCTCCGGGTCGTACACGGCCGCGAACAGGACGCCCACGCGGTCGGTGCGCACCTCGTAGGTGGGGTTGATCGCCACCGGGATGGGCCAGGCGAGGTAGCGGAGTCCACTGGGGCTTCGGTGCGTGGGAAGGTGGGCGGTGAGCTCGAGGGTGCCCAGGGACTCGCCGTGCCGCCCGTGCCCCTCGACGGGGAGGAGGAAGGTCAGCTGCCGCCAGCGGATCGGCTGGCGGTTTGGGAACAGGGCGTCGAGCGCGTCCAGGTACGGGGCGGCACCGGAGTGGAGGACCGTGAGCGTCCTCACGAGCTGGTCGACGGTGCCCGGCCAGGTCACGGTCTGGGTGAGCGCGGGCTGGACCTCGGTGGGCGCGCCGTTCGTCGGGGTCCATCGGGCGCTGAGGAGCTCGGCGTCCTCGGGGAGTAGGACGTGGACGGTGACCTGCGTGCGGTCCTGGAGGCCGTACCCTGTCAGATGGATCGTGAGGTGGGCCTGGACGGTGCTCGGGTCGAGGGCCCGGAGCTCGGTGTGCTCGGTGAGGTGCACGGTGGTGACGGGGACCCATGCGTCGGCGTGCGCGGTCCCGGGCGCGGTGAGGAGGAGGATCGCGCCCAGGATCGCGCTCAGCACGTGGGTCGCCCCCGCGGGCGGTGATCGTTGTCCCAAGGTTTAAGTCGGTCGTAATCGATACTTAAGTCCTGGCCTGGGGGTTTACGGATAATGTCGTACGTGACCTGCGGAGTGGGCGTATCGGAGTCCGGGGACCCGGAGGAGGCGTTGGAGGAGGCGCTGGAGTGGGGATTGGAGTCGATCGACGCGGTGTTCTGCGTGTTCTCGCCGACGGCGAACGATCCGGACGGGGTGCGGCGGGAGCTCAGGCGGGCGATCCGGGCGCGGGTGCCCCTGGGGAAGCGGTTCCTGATGTTTGGGGTCTCGTCCTCGGGGGAGATCTCCACGGAAGGGTACCACGAAGGCTCGGTGGTCGTGATGGCGATGGAGCTGACCCGGCACGTGGCGCTGGGCCTGTCGATCCGGGAGGGGCTCTCGGAGGAGCCGGCGAGGGTGGGTAGGAGCGGGCTGACGGAGGCGGTGCGGAGCGTGGAGGCGAACCCGCTGATCGCGCTCTCGGGGCTGGTGCGGGCGAGGAATCACATGGATCTGGCCCGGGCGTCGCCGGCGCACGTGATCCTGATGCCGGACGGGCTGTGCTGCCTGGAGAATCAGGAGGCGACGGCGGCCATGCTACGCGGGGTGATGCGGGAGCTGGGGGGCCCGCTCCCGGTCATCCTGGGCGGGCTGACGGGGGACGACATGCGGCTCGAGCGGTGCTACGCGTTCGATGAGGGTCGGGTGTACTCGGACGCGCTGGTCACGTGGGTGTGGTTCACGTCGGTGAAGTGCGGGCACGCGATCCACCACGGGTTCGAGCCCACGGGGCACCAGTTCAGGGTGACGAAGGTGGAGGGGACGCGGATCCTGGAGCTGGACGGGGAGCCGGCCCTGGAGGTTTACGCGGACGCGCTGGGGATGGAGCCGGAGGAGGTGACCACGGAGACCCTGTTCACCTACCCGTTCGGGATCCAGCTGCCCACACCGCACGGGGAGTACGTGCTGCGGACGAGCGTGGAGGCGGACCCGGTGGAGGGGTCGATCACCGCGCTGAACAAGATCCCGGAGGGCGTGACCCTGGAGATCATGGAGCCGGGGGACCTGGAGGCCTCGTTCCGTGAGGCCGCGAAGAGCGCGATCCAGGCCGCGGGCGAACCGGAGGAGGTCGCGGGCGTGATCGTGTTCAACTGCGTGGCCCGGCACGAGATCGTGAGCACGGACAAGGCCGTCAAGCTCCTGCGGAGGGAGATCGGCGAGGACGTGCCGATCATCGGGTTCAACTGCTACGGTGAGATCGGGAACACCGAGAGCGGTACGCTGGCTCACCTCAACCAGACCGTTTCCATCTTCGTCGTCGGCAACGAGCTGATCGGGAAGTAGCTAGAGCAGCTCCCCCACCCGCTCCAGCACCATCTCCAGGAACTCTACGTCGTTGAGCAGCCCCTCCGGCGGGTCCACCACCTTCCGCATCCGGATCGGGACCACGTCCATCCGGTACGCCGTCCCCTCCCACTCGACGCCCGCGATGGCCACCGGGACGAACACATCCGCGAGCTCCGCCGTCGGCGTCCACTCGGGGTCCACGCACACGACGGGGATCTCCGCGAGCCGCCGCACGGCCCGCTGCGGGAAGTGCGCGCCCGGGTCGCTTGCGATGATGGACGCCGCGTCCACCTCGCCCCGCGCCAGTACGTCCACCGCGGAGAACTCTCCAGGGTTGTACCGGGGGTAGCCTCGGCTGAAGTCCACCGCGAATGGGTAGCCCGTGGTCCGGGTGAGCACCTCATTGAACCCAGTCACGTTGTAGTGCCCGCGCATCATCACCAGCGTCCACTTCGAGTGCTCGTTCAGATCCCGGATCAAGCAGATCGCGACGTCGATGTTCCGGTGGCGGCCCAGCGACATGGTGAGCCCCATGCCCCAGAAGAGCGTGCCGAAGCTCGCCTCCTTGAGCAGGTCCGCGACCTCGTACACGGTCTCGACGGGGATTCCCGCCACTTCCTCGCACTCGATCTCGACCCCGTGCACCGCTGCCCGAATTGCACTGATCATCTCGTAGTCCCGGTTCGGCTCCACCTGTAGGTGAACGTCGGCCAGCCGCGCGGTCAGGGTCTTCCGCGGGTCCACCACGATGACCGTGCGGTCCGGGCGACCCTTCGGCCGGAAGAACCCGCGCGCGAACGCCGTGTAGCGACTCATGTGCCGGGGATGGGCGTGAAGCGGGTTGCGGCCCCAGTAGACGATCACGTCCGCTCGGTTCTTCACCTCGCCCAGCGTGCAGCCCGGCACGCCCACGTCCTGGAGCGCGAGCGTGGACGGCCCATGGCACACGGAGGCCGTGTTATCGATCACCGCACCCACCTTCTCCGCGAGCTCGATGCCGACCTCGTGAGCCTCGCACAAGGTCGAGGACCACCCGTACATGAGCGGCCACTTCGCCTCACCAGGATCCGGGCGGTCTCCTCCGCGGCGTCCTCGTAGTCGACCTTCTTCCACTCACCGTTCTCGCGGATCATCGGCTCGGTCGGCCGGTCCTCCTCCTGCGCGGTGAGGAACTTCGCCGCACCGATCCTGCACGCGTGCCGCACCTCCACGATCTCACCGTCCTCCACAACCACTTCCAAGTCGTCACACAGCGTACCACAGAACGGACACACCACGTTCTTCACCACTTTCCTAACCATTAACCGCCCTCACTTGACCCCGCGCAGCGGCCTCTTCTACGTTGCTAATTTTCGAATTCAATGCTCATGAGGCGGCGTGAGCGGCAACGATCCCTCCGATTTTCATAGGGTAATCAAATCCCAAGCGCGCGCTTTCATCAAGTGTTTCGATGGCGTTTTGATTCCAGAAGTAGTACGATCTATAAACCCGGCCCCGAGCGGGCCGCGAGGGTGATAGGGGTGCGGATCCCGCCGCTCGTGACCGGATTCGTGGCGGGCGTCTCCGCGGCGATACTCCAGGCGATCTTCAAGGTGTGCCCGCCGCCGGCGTACGGGATCTGCATCGCGTGCCACACGCGGGACCTGGTGAACTGGATCGTAAACCACGTCGCGGGCACGCAGCTCGGGATGGCGCCCGTATCGAAGCCGTTCCCGGTCTTGACTGTCGTCGGAATCTTCCTCGGCGCGCTGATCGCGGCCCTCGCCCACGGCGAGTTCCGGGTGCGCCGTACGCACCACCCGGTGGTCGGGTTCGTCCTGGGCTTCCTGGCCATCAACTTCGCACTCTTCATGGGCGGGTGTCCGATCCGGACGAGCCTGCGGACGATGTACGGTGACCCGGTGGCGCTCATCCTCCTGTCGATCGGGCTCGGCGTCATCCTGGGCGCGGAGCTCTACCTGAAGCGCCGGGGCTAGGGGTGCGAGGAATGGCAGAATACCTGCACGCGGTCGGCTCGCTGGCGCTCGGTATCGTGATCGGGTACCTGGGCCAGCGCTCGGCGATGTGCTTCATCGGCGGCATGCGCGACCTGTACCTATTCAGGGACACCACGTGGCTGTTCAAGGGACTCCTCGGGTTCCTGATTGGGGCCGTGCTGGGGCTCGCCGCGTTCGCCGCGGCGGGCTCCATCCAGAGCTTCCCGTGGTTCGCCGCCAAGGGAGCGACGGCGATCCCGGGCGACGTGCTCGGCAAGAAGCCCGGATTCGCGGCGCACGCGGCGGTCTCGGTGATCGGCGGGATCGGCGTCGGCTTCTTCTCGGTCGTGGCGGGCGGGTGCCCGTTCAGGAACTACGTGATGGCGGCGGAGGGCAACGTCACGTCGATGGCCCACTTGCTCGGGATGTTCGCGGGCGCGATCTTCTACCACGCGTGCATCGTGCCGCTCTTCGGCCCGCCGAAGTAGGGGGTCCCAGGCATCCTCTCCCGCCTCCGTTCCCTTCTCTCTCGCCTTTTCAAAAGTAGGAGGCGGGCCGGCGGCCCCGGCCGCGGCCTGGTCCTGTTCGAGGACGCCCGGGACGCGATGAGGGCGGAGTCGGTACTCAAGGAGCGCGGGTTCGAGGTGCGGGCCGTGGCGCCACCGCCGGAGGTCCGGGAGGGCTGCGACCTGGCCATTGAGTTCGACCTAGTGGACGAGACCGGGGTGCGGAGGGCGCTGGAGGAGGCCGGAATCGAGCCGCTGAAGGTCCTCCCGCTGAAGGACCCGTCGCTGCGACCGCTGGAGCTCACTCGGGTAAAGGAGGTCGGCGGGTACCTGATGATTCGGTGCGGGAACGTGAAGGTGACCGTGGACCGGGACGGGACGATCGTGAACGTGTCCGGGGGCGGGTGCCCGGACGTCCCCTACCTCGCCCGAGAGCTGATCGGTGAGAACGTCCTGGAGCTGGAGGAGGACCGCATGCCGGCCCGCCTGGGACGGACGCTGTGCGCGTACACGCTGGACAAGGCGGTCCAGGAGGCGCGTCGAGTACTGAGGGAGGGCCGCTGATGCTCATCGCGGGCACCGTGCCGATCGAGGGCCTGGAGCCGACGGAAGGCCGCGCGGAGGTGCGAGGAGACCGGGTGGTCGTCGCCGGGAAGGAGGTCCCAGTGAGCATGGGCACGGCGGCGGCCGTCGCGGCGGCGGTGGAGGCGGCGGAGGTGCTCGAGGTGGACCCTCCCCGGTTCCTGACGGCCGGGGACCTCGGGGACGGGTCGGGAAGCCTGGAGCTCTACCGGCGGCTGCGGGAGGTGGATGAGGACGTCCTGCTGCCGCACTACATCAAGCCGAAGATCGATGAGATCCGGCGCGTCGACGTGCCTGAGCGGGCGGTCGCGGACGCGGGCGGGATGTACGGGGCCAAGGCGGCGGGAATAAGCGACAGGTTCCACGTGTTCCTCCCGGACCCGGGCGAGCTGGCGTTCCTGGCGGACGAGAGGGCTCACCACCCGGCCTACGTCCGGGGCTTCCTGGCAGAGGTGGACGAGGAGAAGGCGCCGGAGCTGGCCCGACGGGCGTACGAGGCGGGTCTCGTGCCGCGATACCTGGTGGTGAAGGGACGGCGGGACTACGTGGTCAGGGACGGCAAGGTGGAAGAGGTCGTCGAGGAGCCGCTGATTCCGGCGATGGAGTGCGTGGGAGGTACCGGCGACACGCTGGCCGGGATGGTCACGGCGCTACTCGCGGCTGGGCTGGACACGGTGGACGCGTGCACGATCGCCTGCCGGGCGAACCGGAGACTGGGCGAGGCGGTCGGCGTTACCCCCGCCACCCGGGTGTCGGAGCTGATCCGCGCGATCCCGGAGGTATTGAAGGAAGAATTAAGGCGGGGCTAGGCCGGGTCCCTGAACGCGCCCTCGACCTGGCGGTATAGATGGTCGGTCCTTGAAGTGGTTCTGCTCCATCGCGCCGCTGGGGCACGCGGCGGCGCAGGTGCCGCAGCCCTTACAGAGGGCCGGCGTGACCTTCGCCACGCGCCGTCCGTCCTCGCGCTCGACCAGCTCGATGGCGCCGTACGGGCAGAGCTCCACGCACGTGCCGCAGCCGCCGCACCGCTCCTCGTCCACCTCCGACACGATCGGCTCGACGGTGACCTTGCCGGCCGCGAGCGCCGTGGCGGCACGAGCCGCGGCCGCCGACCCCTGGGCCACGGAAGTGGGAATGTCCTTCGGGCCCTGACAGGCGCCGGCAAGATAGATGCCGTCGATGGCCGTGTCCACGGGCCGCAGCTTCGGGTGCGCCTCCATGAAGAAGCCGTCCGGTGAGCGGGAGATGCTCAGGATTTCTTGGATCTTGTCCGCGGAGTCGCGCGGCACCATGCCGACGGAGAGGACCACGAGGTCGTACTCGCGCTCGACTACCTCGCCCAGGAGCGTGTCTTCGGCCCGCACGATGAGGTTCTTGGTCTCTGGATCCTCGATGATCTCCGCCGGTCGACCGCGGATGAAGCGGATTCCGTACCGCTTCTGCGAGCGCTCGTAGTACTCCTCGTAGCCCTTGCCGAACGCCCGCACGTCCATGTAGTAGATGTCGATCTGCACGTCAGGGTACTTCTCCTTGAGCAGCTGGGCCAGCTTCATCGCGTACATGCAGCATACGTTGGAGCAGTACGGGTTCGTCCGGTTCGGGTCTCGGGAGCCGACGCACTGGATGAACGCGATCCGCTTGGGCTTCTTGCCGTCGCTCGGGCGGACGACCTTGCCGCCGGTGGGGCCGGACGCGTTGATGAGCCGCTCGAGCTCGAGGGAGATGATCACGTTGTCGTACCGGCCGTACCCGTACTCCTCCCGCTCGGTCGGGTCGCACGTGTCGTAGCCGATCGCGCAGATGATGGCGCCGACTTCCTCCTCGATGATCTCCGGCTCTTGGTCGGAGTCGATGGCGTCGGCCTCGCAGACTTCCGCGCAGAGGCCGCACCGGATGCAGTGCTCCTCATCGATCGTAAACACCGACGGGACCGCCTGCGGGAAGGGCTTGTAGATGGCCTTCCGCGTCCCGAGGCCCTCGTCGAACTCGTTGGGCACCTCGATCGGGCAAACCTCCGCGCACGCGCCGCAGCCCGTGCACGCGTCCTCGTCCACGTACCGCGGCTTCTTCTTGATCTTCACCGTGAAGTTGCCCACGTAGCCGTCCACCTCGACCTCTACCCCGCGGCGGCGGAACTGCTGGCGTCTGGTGCACCGTACCTGGCGGCCCTTGGTTCGTCCGCAATCATGGCACTGCTGGACAGGTGGTTAAACAACAGGACATGGGATCAAGTCCTAAAGGAGATAGCCGTGGGCGCTGCGGCTGGTGCGGGAGTGTACAAGTTCGTAGTCAAGTACATCTCGAAGATACGTGAGTACGCGGGAAGAACCGTTGCCTCCAAGATTATAGCGAGGTACTACGACTTCGCGTTCAACTGGAGCACCAACTCGATCCTAGCGGCCACGTCGAACCTGTGGTTGACAGGGGGCTAAACGCCCATTGTCCTTTCTCCATCAGGCCTACCTAATGCCCCTCGCCCTCACTTACATTTTCTTTGCATCACTAGTGTTGTGGCCCGTATCGATAGTGACAGTTGTTGTTAAGTGGAGGAAGGCACGGAAGATCGTGAACGAAGCCATGGAATCGGGCACGATAGGTCCCTACGGTGGATTGGATAAGGAGACTGGGGTTAGGCTTTCCTCTACGAAGGTGGTGTGGTGTTACGGTATTTTCGACTTCCCGCCGATAAGTTTACCCATCGTAGCACTACTCTCTGCCGTCGCCCTGGGAAAGGGTTGGGAGAGCCCTACAGTGTGTCCTGGGGTACGGAACTTATCGACGAGCCTACTCACCTGGATATTCGTAAACTCCTGTCTCTTGGGTATTCTGGGTAAGCTAGCGTGGTACCTTAGACTTAAGAGGCAAGGTGTTAATTTCATAGCCGAGTCCAAGCAGAGAGTAAACCGCAGCATTATTAAGAAGATCTGCAATATGTACAAGTATGTCAGCGTGTACTCAGCTTTTAACGTAACTCTTATGATGTGGTTTTATAATGTGTTTGTAGGGGGAATGATAGTGTCGCTGTTCACGCTGATATTTTATTTAACCAACACTGAAACGTTATTGACTCACAAGTATTACTACAACATCCTAACCGTGTCAATAAGCTTAGGAGTACTAACGAATTCGTTGCTGATAGGGATATGGTTCTCCAGGCGTAAGTACATTTGCTCACCGAGAATACAGTCGGGCTCCATCATCGTGTATTTGGTAACAGCTGTAGTAGCGATCTACGCATCAGTTGCATCATGTGCTATGTTCGAGTACGTAATAACCGGGTCGCTTTCCTGAGGGTCGTACGCCGCCCTTCCGAACCCGCGTGCTTATAACTATTTGGCTAAACGTCAGGCGGTCTCTCCATCACGGGCGCATGCAGGCGAGGATGCACGGTTCGTCGGACGGTCGCTCCTACGTTCGACCGTTGGGAAGGACCACGCTGTTCGTGGTCGCGTCCAGAGGGTACTACCAATTCTACTGGTTCTACCGCAACTGGAGGGACTTCAAGGAGTACCTGGACCGCGACGTTAACGTGGTGCTTAGGACGATCGGGCTTTTCGTACCGTTCGTCAACCTCTACCTGGTATGGAAGCAGTTCGCGGAGATCAACGAGTTACTCGAGGAAGCCGGACTCAACCCGTGCCCGATCAAGGTCCTGTACCCGGTGTGGTTCGGGTTCTTCTTCGCTGGCAACTTGGGGATTTTCCACGCCGAGACGCGGATGGACGCGCTCGGCGCAGTCGTGGCGTTGATGGTGTCCTGCGTACCGCTCCTGGTGTTGCAAAGGAGAATCAACGAATACTGGAGGGAAGTACAAGGGGATTTACCACCACGTGAAATCTCCAAGGGTGAGCTGGCGATGGTGTCGGTGTCATGCCCGCTGGTATGGGGAGGGTTACTGATGTGGGGGGTGAATACTCGACTTGCGTCTCGGCTCAGGTGAGCCACGAGCGCAGGCGTGACCCGACCCGCGGAACGGGGCCGTGTACCCTGACGGGCCCGTCTGTTCCTCGGGGGTTGGGGGATCAAGGAAGCCCCTCTCGTCCTGATCTTAGATCGCCCGAGGGGAGCGAAACTTACACCAGGTCGGCCACCTCGTCGGGCTTCACGACGCCCTTCTCGGTGATGATCGCGTCGATGAGCTCGGGCGGGGTCACGTCGAAGGCGGGGTTACGGGCCTTAACCTCCTCCGGGGCGATGGGACGACCCTGAACGGTCTTGACCTCCTCCTCGGGGCGCTCCTCGATGGGGATGTCC
>JBDOKE010000217.1:0-2008 GCA_039833815.1 Methanobacteriota archaeon
GAGCTTCGCGCGCCCTCGGTTCCACGGGCTGCCCTGGGATCCGTTCAAGCGCGGCTCGGGAGAGTCGCACCGCGGGGTTGTGCGGACGACCCCCGGATAATCCACTGGTGGCGGCGTCGGAGGCTATATCCCGGTAAGGTCGGTGTTGCCCGATCGTCGGCCCGCGCGGGGCGCGTCTCCCTACGGCCAGGGCTCGGCCACGGTCGTAATCGAGCGGAGGTTCCACCAGGGCTCACCCACCGCCGGAACGGTCGGCCGCGAGGCCCGTCGTGGGCTGGCCGGCGTTTACGATGGACCGATCCGCGTCGACCGAAACGGGTTGGTACTGCGATGCGGCCTTCCGGGTTCGCGGGGACGCTTGAGTGTGGCTCTCGGTGCTCCTCACGGCGCTGGCCGCGCCTGCACGGCTTCCGCCGGTCGATGACACTGGACCGGCTCCACGTGACCGATCCCACGCCGGATCGGTACCCGGAGACGGTGCTGGTGGTACCGGTGTTGAGGGTGGTGACGTGTCACGCGATGGGCGTGGGCCCGGGGGACAACCTGCCGATCGCGGAGATCGCGGGGTTCTCGACGAACGCCCCGGTGTTGTCGGACGTCGGGCGGCGAGGGTCGTGCACCCGAACGACGTGGGCGACGGGCTGCCGGTGGTGCCGGGGATGGTGGGCGCCCGTGCCCGGTCCACCCGGCGGGACCCGTTCGGTTACCGGCGGTACCGGCTGGTGAGGTTGGGCCTGGACTCGCGCTCCCTCCCTTCCCTCCGCCGGGAATCGTTACGGGCTTCGTAACGGCCGCCGGCGCCCGCGGGAGCGCCTGGTGGTCCTGCGTGGCGTTCCGGGGCTCGCCACCTGCCACATCAGGAGCCACCTCCTGAGCTCCGTAGGGGCGCTGATGGGCCGTGGCCGGGGGCTCGCGGCCGTGATGTTGCAAAACCCGGGAGGACGCGGGGCGACGTGCGCGGCGGTCACCTCGCTTCAAAGTGGTCAAAAACCGTGTGAGGCACCGCGGGCGGGGCTCGGTGTTCGACCGTGGTGGCGTGTCCGATGTTCCCTTAGGCTCAAGCCGTCGGAGGGGCGTAGGAAGGTGGTCAAGGCGTTGAGGTTCATGGCGGATCCGGAGGAGGCGCCTGAGTTCGACCGGGGCATCGTCGGGTGGGTGAGAGGGGGTAGGTCCTTACCGTGGGCCCCGGTGGGAGCGTGGTAGGTCGGTGTACTGGGTAATAACGAGCGGTTGGTGGAGTGGTTTCGGGCGTTCTCGGAGCTGGTCGGGGGTCCTATTGTGGTGGTGCGGCGCGCGCCGGGGGACCCGTGCCGGGTGGTGGAGTTCGCGGAGGCGCTCGCGCTCTTGGAGTCTGGGGTGTGAGGTGCTGGGGGATGTTGGAGGAGCTCTTGGAGCGGTCGGAGCCGTTGGATGCGAGCGGCTCGAGGAGAGAATGTGGGGAGTCCGGGTCCGGTGGCCTCCTCCGGGGGCTTCGGCGACGTCGGTCACGGTGAACCCGCGCGGGAGCGCGTGCACGCTACGAGTACCTCTGTGGGCTCGTCGCGGACGATCACAGCGCCCGCATCGGGTCCCCCGGGCTCGCTCGGGTGGTTCCCGATGCCGAACGTGGGTCTCGGCGTGAAGGGCGGTGTGACCGCGAGTCGCTCGCTCGACGGGCGCCTCGACGGGTCCCCGACTCTCGCCGTCACGGTCATCGGCCGATGGGGCGGTCCCATGGGTGCTCGGGATCAGTCGACCGCCGCGTGACCGCAGCTAAAGGATCGGGGCGGGTGTTAACTCCGACCCTAGCGATGTCCCTGACTGAGGGCCTCGTGCGAGGCACGACACGTGCTTGTTCATTCCTCGTCGGACGTCCCGCCCAGGTGATGGCGTCCCCCGCCGGGCCTCGGTAGCTCACATTCCCGCGGATCGAAGTGAGGTCACCCGTGACCGTCCCGGCCGTCCCCGCGGCCGTGCTGGTGCCTGCCGTGGCGTGGTCGCCCGGGCACCCGGGACCGAACCCGTACTG
>JBDOKE010000218.1:0-4028 GCA_039833815.1 Methanobacteriota archaeon
GGGTGCCGGACGAGTGCTGGGAGCGGATCGAGGAAACGCTGCGGCGGTACGAGGGGCGCTTCTCGGACGAGAATCCGTACGTGGTGCGGTACGCGCGGGAGGTGCTGGAGGAGGCGAAGAAAAGGGGACTGTGGGGACGTGGAGACTAGCGGACGATGTTGGCCGGGTGGTCCTCAACCTGTGGCTCGATGCCGATGTCCTCGTTGGCCTCGGCGATCAGTGCGTCGATCATCGCCGCGGCCGCCCAGATGGCGGGCGCGTTCTCGATGGGTCCGAAGAGCAGGTAGTCGGCCCCGAGGATGTTCTCTAGGATGTTGGAGCCCCAGTCCACGGACTCCCACATCATCTTGGCCCAGTCCTCCCTGCCCTCCTCGCGGAGCTTCTTCCTCAGCTCTCGCATCCAGTCCCAGGCGGACGGGATGTTGTGCGGCGCGCCGCCGACGGGCAGGCCCAGCTTGGCCTTGACCGCGATCACGGCCTTCACGGACTGACCCGCGCCCGAGCCGAACGGCGTGGCGGCGGTGTCGATCAGCGGGTTCTCGATGCCGCACTCGTCGGCGATCTCCAGCATGCCCTGCTCGGAGACGCCCTCCTCACCCTCCGTGAGGATCTTCAGGCGCCCCTCGATGGAGGAGTCCATCGGGTTGAAGGCCAGGACGATGGCGGAGTTGCAGTCGGACTCCTTGATCGCCTGGATCTCCTCGTCCTCGGCGGACGCGTTGATCGAGTTGTACACGATCCGCTCGGCCAGGCCCACCTCCTGCGCGTGCTTGACCGCGGCGATCTTCACGTTGGCCTCGGTGGAGTCCACGATGATGGGCGCGTCGGTCACGTCGGCGACCCAGTCCAGGTACCGGATCATGGCCTCCTCCGACTCGGCCATGATGTGCGCCATCATCGGGTTACCGGTCTCGTCGGCCAGCTCCTCCTCCATCTTGATGAGCTCCTCGGCCCTCTCCTCGTCGAACTCTCCCTTCTCCTCATCCTTCACGATCTCGTGCCCGGCGTAGAACATCGTGCCGGCGAGCACCGTCGGGTACTCTCCGGGCTGCCCGCCGACCTTCACCCCGCAGATGTCAACCACCTTCTGCTCCTTACCCGGGAAGTAGAACAACGGCCATCACCCCCAAGGCTGCACCCTATCGGAAGACCGTTCCCAGCAGTAGGTACAGCATGCACAGGTACAGACCGATCACGAGTCCGTACAGTATCCCGATGTCTCGACCGATGCGCTTGCCGAAGCGCTGGTAGACCTCACCCCACACGAAGTCCAGGCGCCGCTCGATCTCGTCCAGGCGCGAGTGGATCTCCCGGATGTCGTCCTCGGGCGCGATCATCTTGGGGACCTCTTCCTCGGCCACTGGAGCTCCCCCCTACGCTCCCAGCAGGACGAGGGGAACGAACAGGAACACCAGCCCGGAGACCAGGCCGAACAGCAGCCCCATGGTGCGTCCGGACAGGTAGCCGGCCATGTAGCGCTGCATCGCGCCCACGCTCTTGACGCCCAACCGCACGTCGTTCACCCGGTACTCGACCGTGACCGTCTCCGCGGACACCGGCATGCCGGAGACCTCGGCCAGCTCCTCCTCTTCCTCCTCCTCGAGCGAGACCGTCATCGGACCCTCCTCGTAGGCCCCCGGGTCCTTCTCCACGCACTCCTCGATCGCCTTCACGATCTCATCAACGTCCTCCACGTCGATCAGGTCCACGAGCTCCACGATCTGGTCCCGGTACCGCTCGATCGCCTCCTCCGGCAGGTTCTCCAAGTACGGGATGGCCCCCTCCGCCCCGATGATCTCACCGGAGTCCGGGTCGACCCCGTTCTCGTACATCGCCTTGAACGACTGGCCCGTGAGGTGCCCCGTCACCTCCGCGCCGCAGAGCACGCAGAACCGGATGTTCGGGTTGGCGATCACGTTGGCGATGACCTTCTCGATGCCGATGTTCTCCGTCTTGCACGGGCCGGCGATGGCCACCTTGTCCTCGCCGGCCGCCTTCAGGATGTCCTCCTCGATGTGGGAGCCGAGCGTGACCACGTGCACGGGCGCCTCCGGGTCCCCGACGACGTAGTCACCCTCCACGACGGGCCAGCCCTCCGCCGGCTCCTTCTTCTCGGGCACGGTCCCTCACCCCCTACACGCCCAGCATGCGGAGCACGTGCATCTTGTACACCGCGGCGAGCGTGAACGCCACGAGCGCGATCAGGATCGCCCCGATCACGAAGCCGTGGGTGAAGTTGGTGAGGAAGGAGGCCGTGCCGTGCACGCCCTCTCGACCGGGCAGCGTGCCCCACGTGGTCGTGGACGGGTCCATCGCGCGCATCATGTCGGTAACGTACTCGTCGAGCCGCTCCACCTCCTCGTACAGGGGCATCACGTCCAGCGTCACCACGTCCTCCCGCCACTCCGCGACCGCGCCCGTGACCGCGTCCATCGCGATCTGGGCGTCCTGATCCACGATCGCGATCGCCATGGGGATTACCCCCTACTCACCCTTCGGGACGATGCCCGTCCAGACGACGTCCGCCGCGTCCCGCTTCGTGTAGCCCCAGAACTTCCAGAACGAGATCAGCCACGCGATCCCGCCGGCGATCAGCACGAGCGGGTTTGCGGACGCCAGCCCGGCCACGATCGCGCAGATCGACCCGCACTCCGCGGCCAGGGACAGCGTCCGCTCCTGCGTCTCGCTGGGCCCCAGGCACGCGTTGTACGGGTGCAGCAGCGACAGCGCGCACGCCACCCACAGCACGGCGATGATCCCCGTCCGAATCACCCGCGAGTACACGGCCGACCACGTGAAGTCCCCGGCGACGGCCGCCATCAGGCACATGAGGGCCAGCGTGCCCGCCGCCACGATCTCCGTGCTGCACCGCTCCATCACCGGGATCTTCATCTTGATCACGCGCCGGTCCAGCACGCCCAGCAGCCCGCCGATCACGGCCCCCAGGATCGTGCCGACCGCCGCCGCGATCGGCACGTACGTGACGTTGGTCATCGCCGCGGCCAGCAGCGCGGCCACCGAGCCCCCACCCAGTCCCATGTACCCGATGGACGGGACGCCCGTACCCAGCCCGTACCCGGCCACGCGGCGCACCGCGTCCGCGCCCCACATGATCACCGGGATCACCGCGATCGCCGGGATCACCGGGTGCACCCAGGCGAGGGAGATTCCCACGAGTCCCGAGCCCACGCCCGCGAGGATCAGCTTCCACGGTGGGATCGCGACGGCTACCTCCACCTCCTCTTCCTCCTCCTCACCTCCGGGGGCCACCGCCGACAGGAGTAGGATCCGGGCGAGCAAGGGGGTCTCCCCCTACACGTACGCGCTCATCACGTAGGCGATGAGGGCCGCGACGATCCCGAACGCGATCGAGCACGCCGCGGCCCGGGGCACCCGCGTGAACTTGGGGTCGTGGTACCCCTCGATCGTACCGCCGATGTTGTACGAGGCCAGCACGGCGTTCGCGTAGAAGAACCCCATGGCCAGGATCCCGGCGAGCGCCGCGCTCATGCCGAGCACCTTGTACAGGGCGAAGTACGTCATCGCACCGCCCGTCCCGCCGAGCAGGCCCCCGAAGATCCCGCTCACGAAGCTGACCGTGGGGATGCCGTGACCCTCCGTACCCGGGGTCACGTAGGGCTCCTGATCCCAGCCCGTGAGCGGGTCCCGGTCCACCTTCGCCGAGCACGGCGGGCAGCCGACGCCGTACACGTAGATCAGGTTACCCACCAGCATCGTGATCGCCATCATCACCGACGCGCCGGCGGCCCCGTTCGCCAGGATCACCGCGAAGGGCTTGTCGCTCATGGCGGCGGCCGTGATGAGTCCCGTCAGTCCGGAGCCCGCGGCGAGCTGGGTCGTACCCGTACCCACGCCCGTCGCCGTCGCCATGGCCGCCGGCGCGCCGCCCACGGGCACGTAGTGCACGCCCACGTTCACGAGGACGCTGCCGTAGGTGACGAGGACCAGCGTCGCCAGCAGCTTGCTCACCGCGGTCCACTGGACCGCAGTCATCGCGAAGGCGACCG
>JBDOKE010000219.1:0-3352 GCA_039833815.1 Methanobacteriota archaeon
CGCTTCGTCAGACTCAGCTTGCGCAGGATCCTGGGTGGCTGGAACCGCACGAACCCCGGGGGCTTCCCGCGCCGGGCCGCCGCCACCCCGGTCGTCATCAGGTCGGTCGCGTACACGTACTTGAACCGCCAGTTCCCGGTCTCGATCGCCCGGGACGAGAAGACGTCCGCCTTGGACAGGTAATCGTACGCTCGGTCGATCTCCTCCGGCTCGCTGTACGCTCGAGGGACGTTCTGCGCGATCCAAAGAAGCACGTCGTCCGGGTCCTCGTCCAGGTTCCACAGGGCCCGACGCGCCTCCCGGGGCGGCTTGTTGAAGATTCGACCCAGCGCCTCGAAGATGGTGATCTCCTTGTCCCGCCACCCCAGGTCCCGCACGTCTTCGACCGTGACCCGACCGGTGGACCGGGCGATCGCCTCGAGGTCGTTGATGGCGGCCCGCAGGTCGCCCCGGGCCCGACGGGCGATCATCTGCAGGGCGCGCTCGTCGTACTCGACGCCCTCCGACTCGCAGATCCGGCGCAGCACCTCCACGATGTCCCGCTGCCGCAGTCGTCGGAACTCGATCATTCGAACCTCATCGCGCAGCGACTTGGGCAGACTCCACGGGTCGTTGGCGACGAGAACGAGCGGGTTGCGGGCGCGCTTCACGGCCCGAATCAGCGCGGTCACGCCTCCCCGGTCCTCGCGCGGATCGATCCCGTCCACCTCGTCCACGAGCACCAGGACCCGGTCCGACCCCTCCACGCGCTCGTGACGGCCGCCGGCGCGCTGAACCAGGCGGAGTAGGGACCGACCCGTGGAGGCCCCTCCCACGACCTTCTCGATGACGTCCCGGGTGCGCTTATCCGAGGCGTTCAGCTCGACCACGTCCCAGCCGAACTCGTTCGCGAGGGCGTAGGCCGCGCTGGTCTTGCCCGTGCCGGGCGGCCCGTGCAGGAGGACGGCGCGGGGCTCGGGAGGCTCGCCCCGAGCCCACTGGTTCGCCCACGCGACCAGCTCCTTCTTCGCCTCCTCTTGGTCCGCCAGGTCCTTCAGGCGCCGGGGCCGGTACTTCTCCGTCCAGGGGACCAAGGGGGCTACCCGCCGGAGTACTTGCTGCCCAGCGCGTGGATGCGGGCCAGGAGGGCCTCCAGCTGGATCCGCTCGTCCGAGCCTCGCACGAGCCGGTACTCGAAGTCGCCCACGGCCTCCACCAGCTCCGGCACCGCCTCCTCCGGGATCTCATCCATCTCCAGCACCTCGCGGTGCACCTGCCGGACCACGTCCTCCCCGGACATCCCGTACCGCGAGAGCAGCTCGTGCAGCAGGTCCCGCGCCCGCTCGAACTCCCCGTTCCACGCGTGGTGGATCATCTGGCGGACCTCCTCGGGCCGGGCCGTGGCCGCGATCTGGTACACCGTGTCCTCGTCGACCTTCGCACCCAGCGCGGCCGCCGCCTGCAGGATGTTGATGGCCCGCCGCATGTCGCCCTCGGACACGTACACGATCGCGTCCAGGGCCCCGTCCGTGACCTCCACGCCCTCGTTCTCGGCAATCTCCCGCAGCCGCCGCTTGATCGCGTCCTCCGGCAGCTTGGTGAACTTGAAGACCACGCAGCGGCTCTGGATCGGGTCGATGATCGCGGACGAGTAGTTGGCCGCCAGGATGAACCGGCACGCGTCCGAGTACATCTCCATGATCCGGCGCAGGGCCTGCTGCGAGTCCCTCGTGAGGTTGTCCGCCTCGTCCAGGAAGATGATCTTGAACTTCGCCCCGCCCATCGGCCGCGTCCGGGCGAAGTTCTTGACCTTGGTCCGGATGACGTCAATGCCGCGCTCGTCCGAGTTGTGCAGCAGGATCGGCACCTCGCCCGCGAAGAACATCTCCGTGCCCGGCACGCTGACGTCGTACACGTACCCCTCGCGCCGCACGACCTCGATCCTCCGGATCCGAACGCCGCGCAGGTCCGAGGTCAGGAGTCCAACCAGCCGATCGTACGCCGACCGGGCCTCCGGTCGCACATCCCGACGCTCGGGCAGCAGCTCCAGCGCGAGTCCGGCGTCGATCAGGCCGCCCTCGGAGAGGCTCTCCAGCTCCTCGGACAGCCACCCGCTCACCCGGCGCGCCAGCTCCACCACGGGATCGGCCGGGACCGCGCGCCGCGGCTCCGGCTCCTCGAGCGAGCCCCTTCGGACGAATCCGTCCCACCCGCGTAGCCGGGCCAGCCAGTTGAGCCTCACGTCCCCGACGCGTCCCGCCAGCTCCTCCACCCGCTCGACCGCGGACGGGTTCTCGGAGGCCTGGAACGTCAGGAGCACGTCGCCCTCCCGCAGCGCGGAGGCCGGCACGGCCTCGAGCCCGTCCCCGCGGAGCACCATGACGGCGTGATTGCCGGTGAGCTCGAGCGTGTGCCCCGACTCCAGGTGCACGCGCAGGTAGCCCGGGGCCCGGTGTCGGATCAGGCAGCGCACGGGGGACCAGACGACGCGCCCGTTCGCGACCGTAAGCACCTCCAGGCCGCGCACTCGAACCCGAACGTCGCCCTCGGGCTCGAGCAGCGCCTCGTCCAGCGCCCGAAACGTGGTGAGGAGCGGCTTCCCGTTCGCCCGAATCATCAGCGGCGTGTCCGGGGACACGGAGGCGTTCAGCTCCAGGAAGTTGTCCCGCCAGTGCTCCCCGTACAGCTCGCGGGCCAGGCACAGCGCGGCCGTGGTCTTGCCCGTGCCGGGCGGCCCGGCGAAGAGCAGGTTGGGCATGTCGCCCCGCCTGACGTACTCCTGGAGCCGCTTAACCACGTGCTCCTGGTCCACGATGTCCTCGAGCCGCTTGGGCCGGTACTTCTCCACCCAGGGTACCTCCAGCACCTCAACCTCATCGTGCTCCGACAACGCCGCACCTCCCCGAAAAAGGAGCGTGGTGTCGGGGGCTACCCCGTTAAGTACTTCATCGTCGGTAGCTCGCGGCGCATCCGCTCCATGTACTCCACGCTGTCCGCCACGTCCGTGAACACCTCCTCAACCCGCTCCACGTGCTTCTTCTCCACGACGTCCGACCCGTCCTTCTCCGCCACGATCCGGGCCGGTTCGAGCAGCCGGGTCGCGTACCGCAGCGACTTCTCCTCGCCCAGGTCGGTCAGGTACTCGTGCGCCTCGTCCGTCAGCTCGATGTCCTGCACCCGGGCCCGGATGCCGATGATCTCCCGGATCTCCTCCCGCTTGAACGGCCGCGTCCGCGCGATCAGCAGCCGGTCCAGCAGGTCGCCGGGGATCCCGTGCGGGGCCTTCTCATCCGTGCCTCGCACCTTCGCCATCGCCCGGTTGGTGGCCATCACCAGGATGGGCGCGATTTCCTCCTCCAGGGACCGGTTCAGG
>JBDOKE010000220.1:0-6527 GCA_039833815.1 Methanobacteriota archaeon
CGGACGGGCGGGGACGGAGGGGTTGAAGGCTACGGAGGATCCGGAAACCAGGGTCAAACTGCTGAGATCCGCCGCCGTATCGTACGAGAAAATGGACGAAGAAATGAACTCATATTGCGTTATACTGGGGGATCCAGAGGACATCGAGGAGGCTCTTTATGAGACAATGAGATTTTCGAAATTCGAAATTGTGGACAATCGTGAGGTTAAAACTAAGTATGGAGTCACCGTGTGGAGGTACGGTGTTACCTTAATACGATCCACCTCCGAGATCACCTCGTTGATCAGCCGCGTGGCGACCAAGTCCGAGCTGCTGTCCCTGGTTTTCGAGGAGGGGGACGGGGACTACGTCGTCGCCGGGCCGGACTCCGTCCTTAAGAGCGTGATGTCGCGGGCCAGAAGCCGAATGAGGATTAAGGTTAACAGAAGGAGGAGAGGGCCCGCGTTCATCGAGACCTCGATGGTTCTCTTCGACGTGATGCCGCGCCCCATTAGGAACATTATAAGCGTGTTCCTAGGGGTCGAGGAGGAGACGTTCAGCATCATGGTACTGCAGGTGGAGGACCCAGAGGAGTTTCGAAGGATCGCGAACGATCGTGGCGTTTACGTTCACGAGATCCCGAGTACCGCCGAGGAAGAGGGGTAGGGGAGCCCGACCTTGCCGTTCTGGAGGAAGAAGAAGCGCGAGGAGAGTGAGGAGGAAGAGGAGGAGCGTGGCGAGGAGACCGAGGAGCGCGAGAAGGAGTCCATCGCCGAGGAGCTGGAGAAGGAGGAGGAGGTTGAGATCTACGGCGATTACGCGGCCCTCGGTATCGACCTGGGTACCATGAACACGGTGGTGGCGCGCCCCTCGGAGGAGGAGTTCCAGGTCAAGCAGTTCCCCTCCGTGGTGGCCGTCAAAAAGGGTACGAACAAGGTGCTGGCCATCGGCGAGGAGGCCCGCAAGATGCTCGGCCGCACCCCGGAGGACATCGTGGCCGTCCGACCCCTCCGTCACGGCGTCATCGAGTCCATGGAGTACGCCAAGTTCATCGTTCAGTACGCGATCGAGGTTGGTTCCAACAACAACCCGGAGGAGATCGAGCGGGTCGCCGTGGGCGTCCCGGGCGACGCCTCCGAGGTGGAGCGCCGCGCGATCAAGGAGGCGACCGTCGAGGTCGGGATCGAGGAGAACAACGTGATCATCATCCAGGAGGCCCTCGCGGCGGCCATCGGCGCCGGCCTGCCCATCGCCGAGCCCACGGGCACGATGGTGATCGACATCGGCGCGGGCTCCACCGACATCGCGGTCATCTCGCTGGGCGGCATCACGGACCAGGAGACCATGCGCGTGGGCGGTGACGACATCGACCAGAACATCGTCGAGCTCGTCGAGGAGGAGTACGGGGTTCGGATCGGCATCCACGAGGCCGAGCGGGCCAAGATCGAGGTGGGCCGCGTGTTCTCCGAGACCGAGGACTTCGAGGACAAGGAGATCGAGGTCGTGGGCAAGGACGTCGAGACGAACAAGCCCAAGGAGATCACGATCGACTCGGAGCTGGTGGCCAAGGCCGCCGAGCCCGTTGTGCAGGAGATCATCCGCGCCATCCGAAGGATCCTGGATCGGCTGCCCGCGGAGCTGATCCCGGGCGTGTACGACAACACGGTCATGGTGGGCGGCACGTCCCTGATGCCGGGCATGCAGGCGCGCATCGAGGAGGAGACGGACATCCCGGCCGAGCTGGCGGACGACCCGATGACGGTGGTCGCCAAGGGCGCGGCGATCGTCGCGGCCGAGCCGAGGACGCTGGAACCGGAGGTACGGCTGAGAGCGCTGAAGTAACGGGACCCTCAGGCGTTGAGGCTTCGGTACGACCTTCACACGCACACCATCTACTCCGACGGTCACGGCACCCCGTTCGAGAACGCGGCCGCCGCCGAGGAGCGCGGGCTCGAAGCGGTGGCGCTCACCGACCACGGACCCACCTCGCCGGAGGGCCTCACCGACCGCTCCTTCCGACGCCTCCGCTCCGAGGCGAAAGAGGCGGAACGGCAGCTCTCGGTGGAGGTCTACGTCGGAGTCGAGTCCAACATCGTCTCCCCCACCGGCGAGATCGACGCCACTCCAGCGATGCTCGAGCAGGCTGACCTCGTCCTCGGCGCCGTGCACCACCCGCACCTCCTCGCCCCCAATCCGATCGGGATGGAGGAGGTCCGCCGAGCCATCGTCCAATCCACCCTCCGATGCATCGAGCGCGGCGAGGTGCACATCATCGCCCACCCAGTCTGGATCCTGGAGGAGCTCGGCCACCGTATCACCGCCCGGGAGGCCGAGGAGCTCGCCCACGCCGCGGCCGACCACAACGTCGGCCTGGAGCTGAACGCCCGTCACCTCCCGCGGGACTTCACCCTGTACCAGGTCGCCGTACGGGTGGGCGCCCCCATCACCTTCGGCTCCGACGCTCACGCGCCCGAGGAGGTGGGGCGATTCAAGCCGCTGATCCGGATCGCCAGAAAGCTCGGCGTCGAGCCCCACGAGACGGACCCGAGGGAGCTGGGTATCCTGTGAGGACCCTCGACCTGGACTGGGAACGGATCAAGCTCGAGCTGGAGCGGTCGGAGGACCCGAGCGAGCTCCCACGGCGCCTCCCGCCGCGCGAAGCCGCCGTCGCCCTCCCCTACACCGGCTGCCGGAACCCGAGCGAGCTCCTCCGGCGGGATCCCAACGTCGGCACCGACCCGCTCGTCACCGCGCTGCTGACCATCCACACCAAGGTGGCCGCCAAGGTGGAGGAGTGGGCCCCGCTGGCGTGCCCCGACGTGCGGGCCGCCGAGGAGCTCACCGGCGAGCACGTGGCGCGCGCCAAAGCCCGATTCCTGTCGGATCGGGCGGGCGGCCGGGAGTGCCTCGACCTTTGCGCCGGCATCGGCGGCGACACCCTCGCCCTCTCCCGGCACTACCACGTCACCTCCGTCGAGCTCGAAGACGCCCGAGTTCGCGCCCTGCGCACGAACGCCCGCCTTCACGCGCTCAAGGACGTCCAGGTCGTGAAGGACGACGCGACCCGGACACCGCCCGACGCGGACGCCGCTCACGCGGACCCGAGCCGGCGCGGCGCCCGACGTCCCGAGGGGACGAGCCCCCCGGCCACCGAGCTCCGAGAACTCCTCGACGGTCTGCCGCACCTGATCGAGGTGCCCCCGGCGACCCCGGCCCGACCCGGCACCGCGGTGTTCAGCCGGGCCCGAGAGGTGCGCGCGGTGTGCTGGACGAACCTGATCGACGGGACCGCCGCGATCGTGTCCGAGACGCGCGCGGTCCTCGAGGGAGACCCGGAGACTCCCCGGAGATCTCCGAGACCGGACCGCGTCGCCTACATCATCGAGCAGGACCCGGCCGTGCGCAAGGCCCGCCTATCGACGCTGCTCGCGGAGGAGCTGGACGCGTACCCGACCCTCACCCCGGGCCGGGAGTCCCTGCTGGCTACCACCGGGTCGCCCCCGGAGGACCCGCCCGACCACGTGATCCGTGTGGTCAAGGTGGGAGAGGAGGGCGAGGGACCCCCGATCGTGCGGTCCATAGGGGTGCGGCTGGGGAGGAGGGACGTAGCCCGGTTACGGAAAAGCTATGAGAGGCACGACGTGGTCTACGTGACGAGGGCCGGGACGTTCCCGGGACGGATCGTCCACGAGAGGGGGTTCTAGGAGGGACACATGATGAGCGCGTGGCCCACGGCGCTAAAGGCACTGATCCCGCTCGCGGGCGCCTCACTGGCCCTTCTGGCGATCGGCAGGCTGAGCGATCGAAGTCACTTCATCGTGCTCCGGACCCTCGGCCTGATGGGACTGCTCTTCTCCGTCCTGGCGGGAGTCACCGCTTTCCTGACCAAGAGCGTGCTCATCGGGGCCGCGGTGGGGCTGACCTGGGCGGCCATCTCGTACCTGGTGAGCGACAAGCTCGTGCTGCTGAGCATGGGGGCGGTGAGCGAGGAGGAGTTTCGGGCGCTGAGGCCCGAACTGTCCGACCGACTGCTTCGGGTCCGGGAGCTCGTCGACGAGCTGGCGGCTCGGGCCGGGATCGAACGACCCAGGCTCGTGGTCGTGCCCGAGGAGACCGGTCTGGGCGCCCTACCCAACGCCTTCGCCGTGGGTCGTCGATCCCGCCCGGTGATCGGGGTCACGGAGGGACTGCTGAGGCTGCTGGACGACCGCGAGATCCGAGGCGTGCTCGGGCACGAGGTCTCGCACGTGCGGAACCGGGACACGCTGATCATGACGATCGCGGCCGCGATCGGCACGACGCTCTCCTACGCGCTGGACCCGTTCATCAACGCGGTCCTGGACTCCGACGAGGACTGGCTGACGCTGATCCTGCTCGGCCTCGTCACCTCCATCGTCGTCACCGTGCTCGTGGCCGCCATCAGCCGCACGCGGGAGTACCTCGCGGACGAGGGAAGCGCGCGCCTGACCGGGGATCCGCTCGGGCTCGCGCGGGCCCTGGCCAAGATCGAGGAGGCCGTGAGGGGAGCCCCGATCCGGGCGGAGACGACGGCGGAGGCGTCCACCGCCCACCTCTGGATCCGCAACCCGTTCCGCGACGGGCTGCTGCTGCGACTGTTCAGCACCCACCCACCCACCGAGAAGCGCATCGAGCGGCTCAAGCGCCTCGCCGAAGGGCCGCGCTGACGATCGCCCGCGCGTCCTCCACGTACCGGCGCACGGACAGCGGGTCCCACGGGTCCACCTCGCGCGCCGCCCGCACCAGCTCCTCCCGCACCTTACGCGCCCGTCGACTCACGGGTTCCACCCGGGGCACCGACACCCGCTCACCCAGTCGCTCCACGGCCATGCGCACGGGCTCCAGCACCAGCGACCGCTCCAGGTCCGTCAGGAAGTCCCGCGGCACCATCCTCCGAACCAGCCGCAGCCCCATCTCCACCCTACGACCGACCGAGCCCGGGATGAACTTCAGCACCAGCTCCTCCGCCCCGCACTCGAGCGGCAGCGACAGGGCGCGGAGGGGCGGCACCCGGCCCGGCAGCACGCCCCGCTCGGCCTGAAGCGCGTGCGCCAGCTCGTGGGCCAACGACAGCTTCACGGAGGTCAGGTCGCCCCCGGCCGGCAGCGTGATCACCACCGTGCCGCCGGAAACGACCGTCCTCGGCCCCTCCAGCCGCCCCCGGCAGCTGACCAGCGTGACGCGGGCCTCGGGCTTCAGCCCCTCCGGCAGCTCCCGGAACGCCGTCAGCACCTTGCACCGCTCGCGCTCCGGGTACAGCAGCACCACCTTCAGCACGGGCGTACGCGCACGCCCCGCCGCGCCAGGAACTCCTTCACCTCTCGGATCGAGTACTCCCCGTAGTGGAAGATCGAGGCGGCCAGCGCCGCGTCCGCCCCGGCCTCCTCAAACACCTCCAGCATGTGCCTCGGGTGACCGCAGCCCCCCGAGGCGATGACGGGCACGTTCACCGCCCGGCACACGGCCCGCGTCAGCTCCAGGTCGTACCCCTCCTTGGTCCCGTCCGCGTCGATGCTCGTAAGCAGGATCTCCCCCGCACCCAGTTCCTCCACCCGCTTGGCCCAGCTGATCGCGTCCAGCTCCGTAGGCTCCCGACCCCCGCGCACGTACACCCGGAACCAGTACTCGCGATCCCCGTCCCGAAACACGTGATCCGCCAGGTGCTCGTTCTCATCCGTCACCGGCTCCCGCTTCGCGTCGATCGCCACGACCACGCACTGGCTCCCGAAGACGTCCGCGGCCTCGGAAACGAGCTCCGGATTCTCGACCGCGGCCGTGTTCACGGAGACCTTGTCCGCGCCCGCCGCCAGCGCCTCGCGGAAGTGCTCAAGCTCGGAGATCCCACCGCCCACGGTCATCGGGATGAACACGGACTCCGCCGTCCGCCGAACCACGTCCACCATCAGCCGGCGACCCTCGGGCGAGGCGGAGATGTCCAGGAACACGATCTCGTCCGCGCCCTCCCGGTAGTAGTACTCCGCCAACTCCGCCGGGTCACCCGCGTCCCGCAGCCCGCGGAACCTGACCCCCTTCACCACCCGACCGTCCTTGACGTCCAGGCACGGGATAATCCGGCGGGCCACCGTCAAACGCGTCTCCGCCCACACACCCCGGTTCCTCCTCATCGAGGGAACTCGGCGTGGGGTAGCCTCGTCATCGACCCAGGGGGTGAACGCGAGGTGGAGTTCAGGCTGCTCCTGGAATCCATCGAAAAATACCTTTTGGCCGTGCGCCGGATGGTCGACGCCGGCATCCCGAAGCGCCGCGCCCTGAAGGCCGCCCAGCGGACCTGGGGGCTCAGCCGGCGGGAGGTGCAGGCCCTCTACCGGATCGTCTGGCCCCGACTGGAGTCCCTCGCCCGCGCGGGCAAGCGGGCGCCCACCGAGCTCCTCCAGGGTCACGACCTCCTCGTCGACGGCTACAACGTGCTCGTCGGACTGGCGGCCCTGGACCGCGGCGAGGTGGTCCTCTGCGACGACGGCGTCGTCCGGGACCTCCGAATGTCACCCCGGCTGGAGGAGGACGAGGT
>JBDOKE010000221.1:0-17267 GCA_039833815.1 Methanobacteriota archaeon
ACGGTCTGCCTGGAGGAGGACGCGGCCCGGAAGGTGCGAGGTTGGGATCAGGAGCTGCGGGTGGAGTACTGCCTGGACCGGCTGGGCATCCCGCTGATCGAGGTGTCGACGGAGCCGGACATCCGGACGCCCGAGCAGGCTCGGGAGGCGGCGGAGAACGTCGGGGAGGCGATCAAGGCGGCGGGTGGGGTCAAGTCCGGGATCGGTACGGTGCGGCAGGACGTGAACGTGTCGATCGAGGGGGGCGCGGTGCAGGAGATCAAGGGCGTGCAGGACCTGAACCTGATCCCGAAGGTGGTGCGGTTCGAGGCGCTGCGGCAGGCGAACCTGCTGCGGCTGCGGGACGCACTGCGAGAGCGGGGCGTGAGGGAGACGGACGTGGTGGAGTCCCGACCGGTGGACGTGACCGAGGTGTTCGAAGGGACGGAGTCGGAGGTGATTCGACGCGAGCTCGAGCGAGATGGGGTCGTTTACGCGCTGAGGCTGCCCGGGTTCGGCGGGCTGCTGGGCTTTGAGCTCTGCCCGGGCCGCCGGTTCGGGACGGAATTGGCCGACTACGCGCGGCGACGGGGCGTTTCGGGCCTGTTCCACTCGGACGAGCTGCCCGGATACGGGATCTCGGAGCGGGAGGTGGAGGAGATCGAGCGGCGGTTGAGGGTGGGGGACGAGGACGCGTTCGTGCTCATCGCGGGGCCGGAGGACCGAGTCAAGTCGGCGATGGAGGCGGTGAGGGATCGGGCGGTGATGGCGCTGGACGGGGTCCCGGCCGAGACGCGGAGGGCGCGGCAGGACGGGACGACGGAGTACATGCGGCCGCGGCCGGGCGCCGCGCGGATGTACCCGGAGACGGACATCCCACCGATCGTGATCTCCCGGAGTCGGGTGGAGCGGCTGCGGCGGGAGCTGCCGGAGCGGCCGTGGGAGCGTCGTGAGAAGCTGCTGAAGGAGTACGGGCTGAACGAGGAGCTGGTGGAGCAGCTGTTCGAGCACGGCCGGGTGGAGGAGTTCGAGCGGTTGGTGGAGCGGACGGGCGCGGACCCTAAGGTGGTGGCCACGACCCTGGTGAACGTGCTGCCGAGGCTGCGGAAGGACGGGTACCCGGTGGAGGAGCTGCGCGAGTCGCACCTGGAGTCGGTGCTGCGGTTGTACGCGGAGGGGAGGATCGCGAAGTCGGCGATCGAGGAGCTGCTGGGAGCGCTCGCGGCGGATCCGGACGCGGAGGCGGAGGAGCTGGCGGAGGAGCTGGGGCTGATCATGGCGTCGCGGGAGGAGATCGAGCGCGTGGTGCGGAGGGTGGTGGAGCGGCATCGGGAGGAGATCGAGGAGCGTGGGATGCGGGCGATGGGTAAGGTGATGGGGGAGGTGATGGAGGCGCTGCGCGGGCGCGCGGACGGGAAGCTGGTCAGCGAGATCGTGAGGGAGCACATCGAAAGGCTCTCGGGAGCGTGACCGCGTTGGACGTGGAGAAGCGGGTGGTGCGGCTGCTCAAGGAGTACATCTCCATCCCGAGCGTCAGTGGGGAGGAGCGGGAGCTGGCGGAGCGGTACGCCTCGGACCTGGAGCGGGCTGGACTGGAGGTGCGGGTGGACGAGCTGGGAAACGTGATCGCCCGGCGCGGGGAGCCGTCGGTCTGCCTGACCTCGCACCTGGATACGGTCCCCCCGAACGGGATGGAGAGCCCGTTCGAGCCGCGGGTGGAGGATGGTCGGGTCTACGGTCGGGGGGCGTGCGACGCGAAGGCGAACCTCGCCGTGTACGCGGTCGTGGCGGAGCTGTGGGAGGGACCCCTGGAGGTCATCGGGGTGGTGCGGGAGGAGACGGACTCGGCGGGCGTGCGGCGGGTACTGAGGGAGGGGGAGATGGTGTCGGAGCACGTGATCAACGGGGAGCCGACGGAGCTGCGTCCCGTGATCGGTCACAAGTCGCGGGTGGAGGTTCGGCTGCGGGTGCGGGGGGAGCCGAGGCACGCGAGCGAGGATCCGCGGGATAACCCGATCCTGCGGTTCTACCGCGCGCTGAGGCGGCTGAGGGAGCGCGCCCGGGGGCTGGAGGACGGGCTCGGTCGGCCCACCGTGGTGCCGACCCGGGTCGTGGCCGAGTCCGGGGCGACGAACGTGACGCCGGAGGAGCTGGAGGCCGTGCTGGACGTGCGGTTGAACACGCGGCTGTCCCCGGACGAGCTGCGGGAGCTGCTGGAGCGGGAGTGCGAGGAGGTGGAGGTGCGCTCAGGCGCGCCGCCGTTTCGGCTTCGGGGGGACGAGTCGGTGGTGCGGGCGCTGGTGGGGGCGCTGAGACGGCGCGGCCTGCCCGCGGAGCCGACCGTGTGGTCGGCCAGCACCGACGCCGGGTACATCCGCCACCTGGGCGGGAAGGACGTGGTAGTGTTCGGGCCAGGATCCATAAAATACGCTCACACCCCGGAGGAGCACGTGCCGATTCGGGAGCTGGTGACGGCCGTGCGCGTGCTGGAGGAGGTCGTGAACGAGCTGTCGCAAGGGTGTGCGTAACGTGTGCGGGATAGTCGGATACGTGGGTGAGCGGGACGCCGCCCCGATCATCGTGGAGTCGCTGGTGCGGCTGGAGTACCGGGGATACGACTCGGCGGGCGTTGCGACCATTCACGAGGGACGGCTCTACGTGGAGAAGGACGCGGGGAAGCTGACGGAGGGAGGCGAGCCCACGGACCTGCAGCGGCGGCTGAAGTCCCTACCCGGTAAGATAGGGATCGGCCACACAAGGTGGGCCACGCACGGGGACCCGACGCGGGAGAACGCGCACCCACACACGGACTGCCGCGATCGGATCGCGGTCGTGCACAACGGGATCATCGAGAACTTCAGCGAGCTGCGCCGGGAGCTCGAGGAGCGGGGCCACCGGTTCACCTCGGAGACGGACACGGAGGTCGTGCCCCACCTGATCGAGGAGTTCATGCGGGAGGGCAGGTCGTTCTTCGACGCGTTCGTTGAGGCGGTCAAGCGCCTGGAGGGATCGTACGCGATCGCCGCGATCTGCGTGGACGAGCCGGACGTGATCCTGGCCGCCCGGAAGGAGAGTCCCCTGGTCGTGGGGCTGGGCGACGACGGGAACTTCCTGGCCTCGGACATCCCGGCGATCCTCCCGGAGACGAACGAGGTGATTCCCGTCGACGACGGCGAGGTCGTGGTGGTGAAGCGGGATGAGGTGAAGATCCTGGACGCGGAGACGCTGGAGGACGTGACGGACAAGAAGGAGGTACAGGTCGTCGAGGAGGACCCGCACAAGCTGGAGCGGCACGGTTACCCGCACTTCATGCTGAAGGAGATCCACGAGCAGCCGGAGGCCGTGCGCAACACGCTGACCATCGAGCGGGATCGACTGGTGGAAATGGCCGAGGAGCTGGCCCGGGGCGAGTACCGGCGGCTGTACATCGTCGCGTGCGGCACCTCGTATCACGCGGGGCTGGGCGCCAAGTACGCGATGGAGATGCTGGCCCGGTTCCCCGTGGACGTGGTCATCGCCTCGGAGTTTCGGTACGTGACGCGGGAGCTGGTGGACGAGGAGACGCTGGTGCTGGCGATCTCGCAGTCCGGGGAGACGGCGGACACGCTCGCGGCCGTGCGGGAGGCGAACGAGCGGGGCGCAACGACGATCGCGCTCACGAACGTCGTCGGCAGCACCATCACCCGCGAGGTCGATCACGTGATGTACACGCACGCGGGCTTTGAAAAGGCGGTGGCGGCGACGAAGACGTACACGGCCCAGCTGGCGGCGATGTACACGCTGACCGTGGAGCTGGCCCGGCGGCTGGGCGAGCTGACGGACAAGGAGGCGGAGGAGTACCACGAGGAGCTGGGCCGGGTGCCCGAGATGCTGGAGCGGGTGCTGGAGTGGGAGCGGGAGCGGGAAATCGCCGTGCTGGGTGGCCGGTACAAGGAGCGTCCGAACTGGTTCTTCATCGGACGGGGGCCGGGCTACCCGACGGCGATGGAGGGCGCGCTGAAGCTGAAGGAGATCACGTACCAGCACGCGGAGGCGTACCCGGCGGGCGAGCTGAAGCACGGTCCGCTGGCGCTGATCGAGGAGGGGGTACCGGTGGTCGCGGTGGCGCAGCGGGGTGGTGTGTACGAGAAGATGCTGGCCAACATCGAGGAGGTGAAGGCGCGAGGCGCGACGGTGATCACGGTGGCGGAGGAGGGTGACGAGAACGTGGAGGAGCACTCGGATCACGTGATCCGGGTGCCGAAGATCAGCGAGGTGTTCTCGCCGATCGTGTACACGGTGCCCCTGCAGCTGCTGGCGTACTACATGAGCGTGGCGCGGGGCATCGACCCGGACTACCCAAGGAACCTGGCGAAGAGCGTCACGGTGGAGTAGCTCACTCTCCCTCTTCTTCCTCCTCGATTCCGATCACCTTGAAAATGCGCTTGCGCACCGCCTCCTCCACCAGCTCCAGCACCTCGTCCTTCTGCACGTCCTTGAAGATGCCCAGCGGGATCTCGGCCGCGGCCGCCTTGGAGTGGCCGCCCGCGGATCCGACGTCCCCGAACGCCTCCCGCATCACCTCGCCCAGGTTCAGGCGGATGTCGTCGGTGCGGGCGGAGATCTTGATCTTCCCGTTCACCACCCCGAAGACGATCACCGTGTGCACGCCCTCCAGGTTCAGCAGGTAGTCCGCGGCCTGGGGCAGCGCGTCCTCGTTCTTGACGAACCCGACGTTGGAGAACAGGTAGCTGCGGATCACGGTCCGGTTCCGGATGGCCTCACCCAGCACGTCCAGCGTCTCCGGGGAGATGTCGGGGGACTCGATCTTTGCCAGCACCTCGTGGTCGGCCCGCGGGTACAGGAAGGCGGCCGCCTTCAGGTCCTCCGGGGACACGTTGCGGGTGAAGTTCAGCGTGTCCGTGCGGATCCCGTAGAGCAGCGCCGTGGCGGTGCGGCGGTCGACATCCTTGCCCATCGTCTTTAGGTACTGGGTGAGGATGGTTGAGGTCGCGCCCACCTCGGGCCGGTGATCCGTGAACTCGGCCAGCTCGAGCGCGTCGAGCGAGGATCCCTCGCTGACGCTCATCATGCTGCCGTTGGAGGACGAGTCGTGGTGATCGATGACCGCGAGGATGCGGCCGTCCAGGTCGTCCCCCAGCTCCTCCTCGAGCACCTTGGGCACGGTCGGCGTGTCGACGATGGCGAAGCCGTCGTACTCGTCCAGGTCCACCTCCGACGCGCGCATCATCTCGATGTCGAGCATGTTGACTAGGGCCTTGTTCTCCTGGTGCCCGATCTCTCCCCCGTACACGATGTCCACGTGCACGTCCTTCTCGGAGACGAGCTCCTGCAGGGCGACCGCGCTGGCGATGGAGTCCGGATCCGGGTTGTTGTGTGGGACGATCGCGACGGAGTTCACGCGCTCGAACACGGCCAGCAGCTCCTGCGCCTTCTGCCGGTTCCGCACGTTGTCGATGTTGTAGAGGAGCTTTTCCACGAGGAGCTGGTTGGGGGAGAGTACCTCGTCGGCGCCCAGCTCGTTGAACTCCTCCACCCGGTCCTCGTCCGCCACGCGGACGACGACGTAGGCGCCCTCGTTCAGCTTGCGAATCAGCTCGACGGCCCGCGCGTTCACGTCGTCGTTGGGGGTGAGCACGTAGACGGTGACGGCCTCCTCGACGCCCGCCTCCTCCAGCACCTCCCGCTCCGTCACGTCCCCGATGACCACGTCGAACCCCTGCTCCTTCAGCACCTCCGCGCGGTTCTCGTCGCAGTCTACGATCACGACGTCTTCGCCGCGGTCTCGGAGCGCGTCCGCGACCACGTGACCGACGGAGCCGGCCCCTAGGATCACGTGCAGGGTAATCGTCGATGCCCCCGCGTTACCGGTAGGCAACGCGTGCACCCTGGGCGGACGTCGCGGTCGTTCAAGCGTATATAACGATGTTCGACCGCTCCCTGAGATGGGTCTTCAAAAGTAGTCGAAAAAACCCGGGCCGGGAGGGAGGTTGGGGGAGGAGCGCGGGCGGCGCCTACCGGCGCTTGGGCTTACGGATGCCCAGGAACCGGGCGCACTTGGGGCAGTAGTAAACCTTCCTGGAGAACGTGTGCACGTACCGGTCGTCCACGGCCTGGCGGACCACGGGGTCCGTGATCCGGAACCCCTGGGTGGCCGGGATGGCCTTGTGCCGCGGGACCTTGCCGCCGCAGCACTCGCAGGTCACGAACGAGGGTTTACCGCGGGACTTCGACTGCTTCCAGCCATCCCGACCCTTTCGCCTCGGGTTACGCGCCATCCGGCGCTCCCTCCCGGCTAACCCTGCCTATCAAAGTATATATTCTTCCCGGTTGCGGAGAGCGGGATCCCGATCACGACGTCCGCGTCGATCAGCCCCAGCGCCCGGACGGCGACGCCGACGGTGTACATCAGCCGGTTGTCAACGACCAGGTCGTTGGCGATCTTGGCGGCCGAGCCCAGCGCGATTCCAAGGTCGAGCAGCTTGAAGCCGCAGAGCGGGCCGGCGAACTCCCGATCCACCCGCCGCTCCTCGAGCTCGTCGCAGTCCGAGCCGCACATCCCGCAGTGGAGGCCGCAGGGACCGCTGGACTTGACCCCGATCGCGACCAGGCACTCGGACTTTCGCAGGCACTCCGCGTCCCGGCGGAAGAAGTCGGCCCCCTTCTCCTCGGCGATCTCCTCCATCTTGTCCGCGATCTCGCGCAGCCGCTCCTTCTCCTCGATGATCTCCACCACGATGTCGTCGATCCCGCGCGTCTTGGGGGCCGTCCGGGCGGCGACGGCCATCAGGCGGGCGACCTGACGGACGCCCTCCGCCTCGGGTTTCACCGGGGGCCACCCCCGACCGTGGGTGGGCGCTCGGCGAGGAGCATGTCGACCAGGCCGTCGCACAGGGCGGCGGCCATTCGGGCGTCCTTCTCGGCGGCGATGGGGGGCGCCGTCCCCTCGGGATCGTCCGTGATCGCGCAGATCATGCCATCCTTGGTGCGGCACATCATGCCGGGGCGGGCCGGGAGCCACCGCCGGTCGCGCGGGTCGTAGACGCGGTCCACGGGTCTCCCCTCGAACGCCTCGACGGAGGTGAGTGGGAGTCGGAGGAGGGCCTTGTTGACCGCCTCGGTGCCGCGGCCCGGGAAGAACGCGTCCATCAGCGCCTTTCCGAGGGCCGTGAACGTGCCGGTGGCGAGATACTTTTTACCGCGCGCGCCCGGGGCCGTGCGAGCGTTGTAAATGCGGACGTGCACGCGGTACATGCCGGTGACGGGCCTGACCAGCCGCTCCACGATCTCCTCCACCCTCTCGCGCCCGGGCACCTCGACGTCGATTTTCAGCCCGGAGCCGGGGCGGACGGTGACGCGCGCGTGCGTGATGATCCCCTTCGTGACCGCCTCTCCCAGGGCCTTTCCGGTCACGCGCACCCTCCCCTTGGGGGCGCCCCGTTTGGACGAGGTTCGGGAGATCGTGAGGTCGGTGGAGCGGCACCACCGATGGCTCCGCGAGTGCCTGCCCATGATCGCGAGCGAGAACGTCACCAGCCCCGCGGTCCGGGAGATGCTCGTCACGGACTTCGGCCACCGGTACGCGGAGGGGCAGCCCGGGGAGCGGCTGTACGAGGGGTGCCGGTACATCGACGAGGTCGAGCTGAGGTGCGTGGAGCTGGCCAAAGACCTCTTCGGGGCGGAGCACGCGAACGTGCAGCCCGTGTCCGGGGTGGTCGCGAACCTGGCCGCGCTGACGGCCCTGACCGAGCCGGGCGACGTGGTGATGGGGCTGCGGATCTCGCACGGGGGGCACATCAGTCACCACGAGATCAGCGCGCCGGGCGTGCGCGGGCTCCGGGTCGAGTTCCTGCCCTTCGACGAGGAGGACATGAACGTGGACGTGGACGCGGCGGTCCGTCGGATCGAGGAGGTGGAGCCCCGGGTGGTGATCCTCGGGGCGAGCCTGTTCCTCTTCCCGCACCCGGTGGAGGAGCTCGCCGAGGCGGTGGAGGCGGTCGGGGGACGCGTGCTGTACGACGGTGCCCACGTGCTGGGCCTCATCGCGGGGGGCGAGTTCCAGGACCCGCTTCGGGAGGGCGCGCACGTGGTGACGGGGAGCACGCACAAGACCCTGCCGGGGCCCCAGGGCGGGATCATCCTCTGCGGGCGCGAGCTGGGGGACGCGATCGACGAGGCCGTGTTCCCGGGCCTGGTCAGCAATCACCACCTGCACCACGTGGCCGCGCTCGCGGTCGCGCTGGCCGAGTTCAAGCGGTACGGGAGGCGGTACGCCCGGGCCACGGTCCGGAACGCCCGGGCGCTGGCCGAGTCCCTGCACGCCGAGGGGCTGAACGTGCTCTGCGAGCACCTGGGGTTCACGCGCTCGCACCAGGTGGCGGTGGACGTGAGCGAGCACGGGGGCGGGGCCGAGGTGGCGCGCCGGCTGGAGCGGGCGAACATCCTGTGCAACAGGAACCTGCTGCCGGGGGATGACGAGTCCAGGGCGGAGGACCCCAGCGGAATCCGGCTCGGGGTGCAGGAGCTGACGCGGCTGGGGATGGGTCCCTCGGAGATGGAGCACGTGGCGGAGCTGATCGCGGACGTGGTGCTGGACCGGCGGGACGTGGACGAGGTGCGGGAGGACGTGGTCGAGCTCCGTAGGGAGTTCCAGGAGGTGGAGTACGGGCTCGGGGACGGCGTGGGTGCGCACGAATGGCCCCGGTTCGCGGACTGGTCGTGATGGACTTCGACGGGACGCTGGTGGACGGTGAGACGATCGACGTGATGGCCGAGCTGGCGGGCGTGGGCCGGGAGGTCGAGGAGATCACGCGCCGCGCCATGGAGGGGGAGCTCGAGTTCGGGGAGGCGCTGCGGGAGCGGGTGCGGTTGCTCGCCGGCGCCCCGGCCTCGATCCTGGACGCGGCGACCGCGCGCCTGCGGCTGAACCCGGGGGTTCGGGAGTTCGTGGCCGCGGTCCGGCGCGCGGGTGCGGCGGTCGCGGTCGTGAGCGGCGGGTTCACGGAGGTGGTGCGCCGGTTCGCCCGGGAGCTGGGGCTGGACGCGATCGTCGCCAACGAGCTGGAGGTGCGGAACGGGGTCCTCACGGGCCGGGTGTACGGGCCGGTGATGAGTGGGGAGGCGAAGGGTCGGGTGCTGCTCCAGCTGTGCCGGAGGTTCGGCGTACGTCCGGAGGACACGGTGGCGGTGGGCGACGGTGCCAACGACGCATCAATGTTAAATCGCGTCGGCCTCCCGCTGGGATTCCGGCCGAAGGGGGCCATCCGGGACCTCGTTCGAGGATCCCTGTCCGACTTTCGGGAGGCCATCCCGCTGGTACTGCGATTTTGGGGAGTCCGCGGCTGATGGTCTTCGCGGAGGAGAAGCTCCAGGAGATCAAGCGGTTGGAGAAGCGGCTGGCGGACGTGCGGCGAGAGATCGACGACTTAGAGGAGGAGCGGGGGAGAGTGGAGCGGAAGATCCGAGAGCTGGAGCGGGAGATCGAGCGGCTGGAGCGGGAGGCCGAGCGCTATCGGAGGAAGCGGGACGAGCTGAACGAGCGGGTGCGCGAGCTGCGGGAGCGGGCGGAAGAGCACCGTGAGCGGCGGGACGAGCTGAACGAGGAGGTGCAGACGTACAAGAAGAAGCGGGACGAGCTGAACGAGCGAGCCAACCGGATCGCTCAGAAGGCCAAGGAGCACGTGGAGCGGGCGAAGTCCCTTCGGGCCAAGGTTGAGCGTCCCATCGGGGAGATCCGGCGCGAGATCGAGCGGCTGGAGCGGGAGATCGAGACGAGGCCCATCTCACCGCGCCGGGAGGAGCGGATCGCGGAGCGGCTCGAGCGGCTCCGCGAGCAGCTGGAGTACTGGAAGCGGGCGGAGAGGCACTCCCGGGAGGCGGACCGGCTCTTTTCCAAGGCGGACGAGCTGCGGGAGCGGGCGAACAAGTACCACCGCCTGGTGGTCAAGACCGCGGAGAAGGCGAACAAGCACCACGACAAGATGCTGGAGTACTACGAGCGGGCGGACCGGATCCGGGAGAAGGCTGACGGGTACCACCGGAGGTACGAGGAGCTCCGGTTCAAGGTGCGGAGGCTCCGGGACGAGGTCCGGGAGCTGCGGGCTCAGATGAAGGAGCTCGAGCAGAAGATCATGGAGAAGCGGGCGGAGGAGAAGGCGCTGGAAGTTCGAATCAAGGACCTGGAGAAGGCGGCCGTCGATCGGGAGAAGATCGAGGAGATCAAGGAGAAGCTGGAGCGTGGGGAAAAGGTCAGCTGGGAGGAGCTGCAGCTGCTGCAGCAGTACGGTGAGATGTAGCCCCCGAGGTGGGGGTCATGCGGGTCCCGCTCCTCGAGGTCATCCTGCACACGGACGGCTCCGTGACCCGCATCCTGCGCCGCTTCTTCGACCGCGTGGAGATCCGACCCCTCGAGACCAAGAAGGTGCACGTGCGCGGCCGGGAGGCCCGGCTGCTCGGCCTGCCGGACGGGGACGCGGCCTACCTGCGGCGCGTCTTGATCGAGCTCGACGGTCGCCCTGGGATCCTGGCCACCTCCTACGCTCGCCCCGACAACCTTCCCGGGGACATGCGGAGGCTGGTTCTGCAGTCCCGAAAGCCCCTGGGTGAGATGATCGAGGAGATGGGGCTGGAGACGCGGCGGGAGATCGCGCGGGTGGGCACGGTTCGACTTTCGGGCGAGGAGCGGCGGCTCCTGGGCGTGGAGGCGGAGGAGGTTCCGTGGAGGGAGTACGTCGTGTACCACAACCGCACGCCGATGCTCCTGATTCGGGAGAAGTTCAACGTGCAGGTGTTCGGTCGGGATGACGATGCAGAAGACGCTGGATGAGGTGCTGAGCCGACCCCGGATCCGCGCCGAGCGGGTGCTGATCGCCTCCGACGTGCACGTGGGAGACCGGTACCAGGGGCACGACCCGGAGCTCCTGGAGACGGCCCTGGAGCTGGCCCGGGATCAGGACCTCGTGGTGCTGGACGGGGACCTGGCGGATCCGAGGGCGCGCGAGCGCGAGGTGGAGGGGCTCGTGGAGTCGCTCCGGGACCTGTCCGAGGAGGTGGAGCTGGTGGTCGTGCCCGGGAACCACGACACGCTCCGGCTGGTGCGGCGGCTGCGGCGGTCCGGGGTCTCGGTAATGATGAGGAAGTACGAGGAGCGCCGGGGTCGCGGGTGCCCGCCCGGGCACGAGGGGCCCTCGCTCGGGGGTCCGGAGCGGCTGAAGGTGGGCGGGTGGAGGTTCCTGATCGCGCACGGGCACGAGCCGTGCGGTGAGCTGGGGCTGGAGCCGCAGCGGCCGGAGAACCCGATCGCGCAGGAGTCTCCTATGCCTCGACGGGACCAGCTGCTGGACAACTATACGTGCCGTGAGTACGAGATGCCGGACCGGCTGGAGGAGATCGCCCGAGCGAGCGGCGCGGACGTGGTGGTGGTAGGTCACACCCACTGCCGGTTCCTGGGGCGGTTCGGCGGGGTGCTGGCCGTGAACGTGGGCACCACGGCGTGCCCGGCCACGTGCGCCACGTGCCGGGACCCGCTTAACGTGGGCAACGTGTGCCTGCTCCGGCTCTCCGGATCCCGAATACGGGCCAAGCTGTTCAACATGAGGGAGGGGCGGGTGGTGGCGCGTGAGCGTATCCGTGCCCGTCGACGCGGAGACTAAGGTCGTGGGGCTCGTGGGCCACCCGGTGGAGCACTCCCTCTCTCCGCCCATGCACAACGCGGCGTTCCGGGAGCTGGGTTTGAACTACGTGTACGTGGCGTTCGACGTGCCGGAGCGGGAGCTGGAGACCGCGATCATGGGCGCTCAGAGCCTGGGGATCGTCGGTCTGAACGTGACCATTCCGCACAAGGAGCGGGCGCTCCGGGTCTGCGACACCGTGGATCGGGACGCGGAGCTGATCGGTGCGGTGAACACGCTGCGGTTTCGAGAGCGGAGGGTGGAGGGGTACAACACGGACGGTGAGGGGTTTCTGCGGGCGCTGAAGGAGGAGGTCGACTTCGATCCCGAGGGCGTGAAGGCGGTGATCCTGGGCGCCGGTGGGGCGGCGCGGGCGGTCACGTTCAAGCTGGCCACGGAGGGCGCGGACGAGCTGGTGATCGCGAACCGAACGTACGAGCGCGGGGAGCGGCTGGCGAGGGAGCTGGAGGAGAAGACGGGCGTAAGGGCTCGGGCGGTGGAGCTCGACCGGGAGGTGCTGCGGGAGGAGCTTCGGGACGCGAGGCTGCTCGTGGACGCCACCCCGGTCGGCATGCACCCGAACGAGGACGAGCCCCCGCTGGTGACTGCCCGGGAGATGCACGAGGACCTCATCGTGAACGACCTGGTGTACAACCCGCCGAGGACGCGGCTGCTGGAGGAGGCGGAGCGGGCGGGCGCCACCCCGGTCGACGGCTTGGGGATGCTCGTGCATCAGGGTGCGCTGGCCTTCGAGCTCTGGACGGGTAGGGAGGCCCCGGTGGACGTCATGCGCGAGGCCGTGCTGGAACGCCTTTAGGGAAATCGTTGCGGATTTAAGCCCGGGCGGCCGGGATCGGTCGGGGATGCGCGGATGAAGATCAACGGGGTCGAGATCGAGGACACGTTCGCCGAGGCGTTCGAGGCGAAGATGGCTCGGGTGCTGATCACCGCCGCGACGCGCCGCTGGGCCCGGATCGCGGCCCGGGAGACCGTAGGGTTCGGCACCTCCGTCATCATGTGCCCGGCGGAGGCTGGCATCGACGTGGGGTTCGTGCGGCCCGAGGAGACGCCGGACGGGCGGCCCGGCGTGATCGTGATGATCGGGCACAACGACGCGGACGAGCTGAAGGAGCAGCTGCTGGACCGGATCGGTCAGTGCGTCATGACCGCCCCGACCGCGGCCGCCTTTGACGCGATGCCGGAGGACGAGCGGGAGGACGAGGACCGGGTCGGGTACAAGCTGAGTTTCTTCGGGGACGGGCACCAGGAGGAGGACGAGGTGGGTGGCCGCAAGGTCTGGCGGGTGCCGATCGTGGAGGGCGAGTTCATCGTCGAGGACACGTTCGGGATCACGACGGGCGTCGCCGGCGGGAACTTCTACATCATGGCGGAGAGCCAGCCTGCCGGGCTGCAGGCGGCCGAGGCCGCCGTCAACGCGATCAGGCGCGTCAAGGGCGTGTACACGCCCTTCCCGGGCGGCATCGTCGCGTCCGCGTCGAAGCCGGGCTCCAAGGAGTACGACTTCCTGCCCGCATCCACGAACGACGCCTACTGCCCGACGGTGGAGGGCAACGAGCTGCCGGAGGGCGTCAAGTGCGTGTACGAGATCGTCATCAACGGGCTCAACGAAGAGGCCGTGAAGGAGGCGATGCGGGTGGGCATCGAGGCCGCCTGCCGGCAACCAGGGGTCGTGAAGATCAGCGCCGGCAACTTCGGCGGCGAGCTGGGGCAGTACGAGCTGCACCTGCACGACCTGTTCTAGGGTCCGCGAGGGTGACACTCGTCACCGGGAGATCCCTCGGCACGGGCCCTTTCTTCATCCTACACCCACCACTCCGGCGGCTCCTTGGGCAGATTCCCCACCCGGCGCTCGTCCAGCGCGAGTTCCGCCGCCCCGGTCACGCGCACCCTCACCACCGGGACCTTAAGGTCTCCCCTCGTCAGGTCGACCGCGAGCACCCGACCCAACCCACCCTCGCGCACCCGCTCCACTAGTTCTTCGAGCAACCGGCCCAGCGAGCGCGTGCGCACCTCCCGGTCCAGCTCGTCCAGCTCCACCGCCCCGGAGGCCTGGAACCAGTGCCGGTGAATCCGCTTCAGCCGCTCCGGCGTCAGCTTCCCGCCCAGCGGGTCGACGCGCCGGGCCCCTTCAAACCCCTCCCGGGCCATGAACACGCCCTGCGCCACCTCGAGCAGGGACCGCAGCGCCGCCATCCACGGGTCCGGGCTGCAGCCGAACCCCAGCACCATCTCCCGCACGGACGGGGACTCGACCACCGCCCCCACCGCGTGCACACCGGGCACCCGGGACGGGAGCAGCCGCAGGTGCACCTCGCCGCCCACGTCCTCGGCGAGCGAGCGCCGGAGCCGCTCCAGGTCCCCGTGCACCCGGAGCCCCGGAGCGGGCCGCCGGTGGTACTCGAACACGCTCCAGGCGTCCCGCTCCAGCACCTCCAGCAGCCCCTGAACGATCGCCTCCTCCGGGGTGCGGCCCGCGGCCAGGCCGCTGGTGTGCGACGGCAGCCCGTCCCCCGGCCAGGGGTGGAGCGCCTCGTTCGCGGGCACGTGGACGGTTCCACCCTCGGTCAGATCCCGAGCCGGCAGCCAGGCGCTCGGCTCCGTCGGGTACCAGGGCGGGACCCACGCGTCCCCCTCGGGTCGGTCGCGCTCGGGCTCGTGATGCTCCGGCTCCGCGGAGGCCCGCTCCACGGACTCCATGATCCCGGAGACGGTGGACTGCTCCTCCGACGTGCCCTTTCCGGCGTGGGCCCGGGAGTCCCGGGTGTAGACCTTGATCGGGACCCCGCCGACCCGGCCCTCCGCCGCCTTCTCCAGTCCGAGCAGTGAGGGGATGGAGCGGTCCTTCAGCCACCGGAGCGTGTCGGCGGGGTCGGCGGTTCGGAACCCCTCGACCTCGTAGACTATTTCCCCCATTCTTCGACACCCCCCGGGGATGCCCATGGTGGATCGGGTGCTGGTGTACGAGTACGCGGTGGCGCGGGGCGAGCGCGGCCTGGTGGGTGAGGGGAAGGCGATGCTCGAGGCGCTGCTGCTCTCGCTCCGCGAGTACGGGGTGGAGACGGTCGCGGTGGCCGAGGAGGGCGTGGGGGTGCGCTGGGCGGACGTGGTGGTGCGTCGGGAGTCGAGGGCGCTGGAGCTCGCGGACGCGGCGGTGGTGATCGCGCCGGAGACGGGTGGGGTGCTGGCGGAGAAGGTGAGGGAGTTCGGTCGCCGGGTGCGGGTGCTGGGCCCCTCCCCGGAGGCCGTGGAGGTGGCCGGGAACAAGCTTCGGACGCTGGAGGCGCTGGAGGGGGCCTCGGCGTTCCGGGTCCCGCGGCGAGGGGGCGACGTGACGGTGGGGAAGCCGGTGGACGGGGTGGGGTCCGAGGGGGTCCGGGTGGGCTCCGGGGAGCTGGAGGTGGAGTTCGTACCCGGGTCGCATCACAGCCTGCTATGCGTGACGGACGGGGAGTCGGTGGAGGTGGTGGGGGTTAACGATCAGTTCGTGGCCCTGGCCGGGGAGGAGTTCGTGTACCTGGGCGGTCGCACCCCGAGTCGGTGCGGGAGGATGCGGCGGGTGGCCCGGGACGTGGCGGAGGAGGTGGTGGAACGAATAAACGGGCTGTCGGGCATGTTCGGGGTGGACGTGGTGCTGCGCGGGGACGTACCCTACGTGGTCGAGGTGAACCCGCGGCCGACGACCCCGGTGGTGGGGGCGGCCCTGGAGGGGCCGGAGCGGCTGGCGGAGGCGCTGCTGGAGGGTCCGTCGTCGGGCGTGTGGTCCTACTCGGGCGAGTACGTGTTCGTCCGGTCGGGGGCCGGGGCGCTGGTCCCGGAGGGGTTCCGTCGGGTGGAGCGGTTCGGTGACATCGAGGTGTATCGCCGGGGGTAGGCGCCCTGCGCGTGCTTGGACTGGACGTGGGTGGGGCTCACACCGACGCGGCGCTGATCCGGGTGCGGGACGGAGAGCTGGAGGTGGAGGAGACCAAGCGTGAGTACCTCCCGATGTGGAAGCGGTGGGGTAGGAGGCGCCTGCACCGGTTCGTGAAGCGGGTCGTCTCCAGGTACCGTCCGGACCTGATCGGGCTCACGATGTCGGGGGAGCTGGCGGACGTCTTCGAGACGCGCCGGGAGGGCGTGGAGTACATCGTCGACCTGGTGACGTCCAGCTCGCGGGTTCCGGTGCGGGTGATCACGTCGTCCGGCGACGCGATCGAGCCGGAGGAGTGCCTGGACGCGTGGCGGGAGGTGGCGTCGGCCAACTGGCGGGCCACGGCCGAGCTGCTGTCGGAGCTGCATCAGGGCTCCTACCTGTTCTCGGACCTGGGCTCGACCACGCTCGACCTGATTCCGATCGTGGACGGGGAGGTGCGGGCGAAGGGTCGTACGGACCTGGAGCGGCTGCGGGCCGGGGAGCTGGTCTACCTGGGCGCGCTGCGGACGCCGATCGGGTTCCTGCTGAAGGAGGTGGAGATCGACGGCTCGATCGTGCCGGTTTCCTACGAGCACTTCTCGATCATCGCGGACGCCCTGATCCTGCTGGAGCTGATCTCGGAGGACGAGTACACGCCGGAGACGCCCGACGGTCGCGGAAAGTCGCCGGAGGACTGCGCCCGCCGGCTGGCGAGGGTCGTCTGCTCGGACCTGGAGGAGCTGGGCTGGGACGGGGTGATGCAGGTGGCCCGCTCGGCCTATCGGGTGCTGATGGGCAGGCTGCTCAAGCACCTCAAGTTCAAGCTGCGGGAGTACGACCTGGATCGTGTCGTGGGAGCGGGCGCCGGGGAGTTCCTGCTACGGTCCGCCTGCAGCCGGCTGGGGGTGGAGTTCGAGTCTTTCGACGACGTGTTCGGGGCCGGGTCCGAGGTGGCCCCGGCCGTGGGGGCCGCCTACCTGGCCTGCCGCCGGGGTTGAGTCCAGGCGGGGAGCTCCCTCCGCGCCAGCTTCAGGTACCGGCGGGCGTTGTCCCGGATCTCCTCGAGCCGGTTCTCGTCCACCTCCCCGATCTTCCGCGCCGGAACCCCGGCCCACACCTCGCGCGGTCCCACCTCGGTGCCCTCGGTGACGACGGCACCGGCCCCAACGATGGACCCGCGTCGAACGACCGCGCCGTTCATTACGGTGGCGTTCATCCCGATGAGGCAGTCGTCCTCGACCCGGGCCCCGTGCACGACGGCACCGTGACCGATGCTCACCCGCCGCCCGATCTCCACCGGGTGGCCCCGGGAGACGTGGATCACGGCGTTGTCCTGCACGTTGGACTCCTCCCCGATCGTGACGGGCTCAAGGTCGCCCCGGATTACCGCACCCGGCCAGACGCTGACGTCCCGCTCCAGGGTAATCCGACCCAGGAGCGTGGCGGTCGGGTGCACGTAGGCGCGCCCCTGAAGCCTGACCTCGTCCAATCGGGTACCCCCAGGGTGCGTGCGCCTTGGAGCTGCCGGAACACGTGCGCCGGTACCTGGAGTGGCGCGGGATAAAGGAGCTCTTCCCGCCGCAGCGGGAGGCGGTGGAGCGGGGGCTGTTCGAGGGTAAGAACTTGGTGGTCGCGGCGCCCACGGCCAGCGGGAAGACGCTCATCGCGGAGATGCGGGTGCTGCACGAGCTGGCCTCGCACGACGG
>JBDOKE010000222.1:0-11478 GCA_039833815.1 Methanobacteriota archaeon
TGGTGCCCCGGCCGGGATTTGAACCCGGGTCGCGGGATGTCTCCGGCCCGGACGGGCCTCGAAAGTCCCGCATGATATCGGCGGGCCCGCGGTCACCCGCGGGCCCTTGACCGGGCTACACCGCCGGGGCGTCCCGCCAGCACGAGGAGCGGCAGAAGCCCATATATAACGTTTACCGGGGCGCTCCGGGCCCGCTCCAGGGCCCGCCTCAACTCCCGGTCGTCAATCCTGGAGGGGTCGACGAGTCGGACGCAGTCGGCGAGCTGATCCGGATCCACCTCGGGTGGGTGCTTACCCTCTAATCGGCTCAGGAGGGCTCGCGCCGTCGCGACGAGCTCCGGGGGCCAGGTGGAGATCGCACCGTGCTGAACCGCACGACGCAGCGCCCGCAGTATGGCGTCCGCGAGCCGGTCCACGGTGCGGTGCAGGTCGGTGAACCGGGAGTAGTCCGGGTACACGTCCTTCACGTTCACCACCTCGACACCCAGCAGGCGCAGGTAGTAGTACGGGTACCAGATGCGGGATGGACCGTCCCAGTAGCATCGAACGCTGCGGAACCCGGGCTTGCCGGGATCGTCGGTGACCAGGTATCGAGGCGAGACGTTGACGTACACGACGTACTTCACGGGGCAGTCAGGGCTCAGCAGCCGCCGCTTCAGCTCGTAGTACGAGGACCCGTCGCGGCCCGCGATCCAAATGAGCGTGTCGAGGCCGTACCTTCGGCAGACCCAGAACCCTCGGGGCACCTCCCCGACACGGTCGTACCGTCCTACCCTCACCATCTTCCCGGGCTCGGGGACGTGGAAGACGTACTCCCGGCTCGGCCCGCTGTAGCTCACGTACATCAGGTCGATCCTCAGCCCGTACTTCGTCGCCTTTTCAAGCAGCTTCGCGCTCAGGCTCCGCAGGAAGGAGAGATCCTCCTGGGTGCCGTTGATCGTGTCCGAGGTGATGCACACCGAGAGGGCGTGCGAGGCGTGGAGGAGCGTCAGGAGGGTGAGCGCCGTTGTCGCCATCGCTGGCCATCGCGCTCGCATCGGTGCTGACCCTCCTGGTCACCACCTTGCTCGGGTGGGAGCTGCTTGAGGCCGTCTCGCTGGCCGTGGGTCTTCACCTCTCCCTATCGGTTTTAGCCTCACTATTCACGGGCTGCACGGTCCACGTGCCATGGATGCACGCGAGCCAGGCGGCGATCAAGGGAGTGGAGATCGCGCTGGTCGTCCTGGCGAGCCTGACCCTGGTGGAGATGATGAGGAGCGACGGCGTGCTCGCGTCGCTGGTGGCCACGTTGGAACCCGATCATCGGCACCGTGACCGCTACCTGCTGGGCGTCTCGATCGTGGGGGCCGGCGCGCTGGAGAGCGTCGCCAGCTTCGGTACGCCGGCGACGCTGGTGGGGCCCCTGCTGGTCGACGCTGGGGTGCGGAAGCCGCTCGCGGCCGCGGCCGCGCTGATCGGCCACGCGCCCTTCGGGGCCTTCGCCGCCTTTGGCGTACCCGTACTCGTCGCCGCGGAGGTCACCCGTCGGGACCCTGGGGACCTGACCGCGGGCGCGCTACTGTGGGGGCTGCCTGCGCTGGCCCTGCTGCCCGTGATCGTGGGTAGGGCGATCGACGTCCGGCACGGCCGGATTCTGCCGGTTACCGTGGGCCTGATGACCCTGGCCGCGGGTGTCGTGGGGTGCGCCCTTCGGTCACCGGCGCTGACGGGACCGCTGCTGACTTTCGGGGCGGCCGCCGGGCTCCTATGGTACCTGAAGCTCGTGGAGGGAGAGCTCTCCGTGGAGCTGAGCTCGCGGGCCGTCCGGGCCGCGATCGTTTACGGGGTCTCGATGCTGATCCTGGGGGCCGTTAAGTCGCTGCACCTGGACCTCGTGCGTCCCTGGATGGTACTCTGGGGAGCCGTACCGGCCTACGCGGCCCCGGAGTGGGATCGGGTGCCCGGGCACGTGCGCTCGGTCCTGTCCCGCTCCTGGCGGGAGCTGGTCGCCCTGATCCTCTGCCTGGTGCTCGGGGCGATGATCGCCGACTCCCCGCTGCCGAGCGTCCTGCGCGAGTACGCGTCCGCGCCGCCGGTTGCCTTCGCGGTGGGCTTCGTGGGGGAGCTGGTGATGGGTAGCACGACCGCGGTCATGGCCACGTTCTCCTCGGGCACGCCGCACCCGGACCTCACGCTCGTGGGGGCCGCGTGCGCGGCCGCCGCCTGCCCGTACAACGTGGCGGTGGCAGCCGCGGCGGTGCGCTCGCACGAGAAGCGGATCATGAGGAGGGGCCTGCTCGGTGCCGTGTACCTATCGGGGGTGATCGTCCCGTGGATGATGGCGCTGTGGTGGATCGGGGTGGATTGATCCGGGAGCTTGAGCGTCGGGTGGGGAGAAAGGGGGTCGAGCGGGCGCGCCGGGACTCGCACGCCCGGCGCCGGCCGAGGCCCTGCGGGCTTACGGTCCACCCGGGGCACGGGTGCCCGCGCGGGTGCGTGTACTGTTACATCCCAGAGATGGGCTTCCGGTTCGAGCGCGCCCGCCCGTACCCGCTGTCCGGGGAGGAGATGGCGCTGGCGCTGCTCTACAACCGGAGGTTCAAACCCGGCCCGAGAGGCACGTTCCTCGCCGTGGGTAGCGTCACGGACCCGTTCCTCCCGGAGCTGGAGGACAAGACGCTGGACTACCTCCGGGCGTTCGATCGATGGCTGGGAAACCCGACCCAGTTTTCGACGAAGTCGCGCGTGAGCGGCGAGGTGGCGGACGCCATCGCCGCCTTGAGCCTGCCGATCAACGGGCTGGTCACGGTGCTCACGCTCGACGAGGACAAGGCCCGTCGGTTGGAGCCTCGGGCCCCCTCCCCGGAGGAGCGGCTGGAGAGCATCCGGAGGCTGGCGCGGGCGGGCGTCACGGTGGACCTGTTCCTCAGGCCCATCCTGCCCGGCATCGTGAGCCTGGAGGAGGTGGAGGAACTGCTCCGCGAGGCGAGGAGGGCGGGGGCGCGCGGGGTGGTGGTCGGTGGATTCCGGGTCAACCGGTCCATCCTGGAGCGGTTGAGGAGGGCGGGGTTCGACGTCTCGGAAATCGTTAAGAGGGCCGATGACATCCCCAGTGGGAGGAGACAGCGGTACATCCGGACCGGGGACCTGAAGGAGCGGATCATGAGGGTGGCTCGGGAGGCGGGTGTAACCCCCTTCGCGGCGGCTTGCTGCGCGTGCGCGAGCGCCGCCGAGGTCCCGTGCCCGAACGAGTGTTGGCGGGGCCGCTTCTGCACCGAATGCGGGAACCCGGCGTGCCCCGTTGGGGGGAGGTAAGACTTGTTCGACCACCTCTTCCGACTGCTCTTCCGAGCGCTGGATGAGTCCGTGGAGCGCGCGCTCCGGGAGATCGAGAAGGAGATGGAGAGACTCCGGGAGGAGGCGGAGGAGCTGAAGGAGCGTGAGAACGGGACGGTCCGTGAGTTCCGGCTCCCGGGCGGCGGGTTCGTGCGCGTGGAAACCTACACGATCCAGCTTCCGGGCGGGATCGAGCCCGAGGGCAGCCTGAAGGATCGGATTGAGGAACTACCGACGAGGGAGCGCGAGGATCGCGGCGGCTTCGAAGAGGGGCGCAAGGTGGAGGAGATCATCGACGTGGGCGGGATCCCGCTGAAGGTCGAGTCGCGCGATCGAGAGTGGAGGGAGGAGAATCGGTAGGGGCACCGCTCGCACGTGACGTCCCGAGCCGAGCGCGAGCTCGATCGGTACCGTGAGACCCTGGAGGAGGTCGCCTCCGGCCTTCACGAGGTGGCGAGGGAGGCTCGGAGCCGTCGGGAGGACCCGCGGCCCGAGCCGGAGGTGATGCTGGCCACCTCGATCGGGGAGCGGGTCGAGGGACTGCTGCAGGTGGAGAACGTGGCCGACAGGTTGGAGGAGCTCGAGGAGGAGCTGGGGGACCGCGAGGAGGCGACGTTTCGGATCGTGCGCGAGATCGTGGAGGGTAAGCTCAAGGTCAAGGGTGACCTCCCGCTGCACGAGCGGCTTGACTACGCGGTCCGGGTCGGCCTCGCCATCATGACGGAGGCCGTGGTCTCGGCCCCGCTCGAGGGCATCGCCTCGGTGGAGATTCGAGAGCGGGGCACCGGGCACCGGGTGGTGGACGAGTCCGAGCCACCTCACGACGAGCCCAGGCTGGTCTGCAAGGAGTGTGAGAAGGAGCTTGACCCGGAGGACTGCTACCTGGCGGTCAAGTACGCGGGTCCGATCCGGGCGGCTGGCGGCACCGCCGCGGCCCTGTCCGCCCTCATCGCGGACTACGCGCGCCGCGTGGCGGGACTGTCCGAGTTCGACCCGGAGGACTTCGAGCACGACCTCGTAGGCCGGTACGTGGAGGAGGTCCTGACGTACCTGGACAAGGTGGGCTCCTTCCAGTACAACCCGTCGGAGGAGGAGGTCGAGATCGTCGCGAGGCACGTCCCGATCGAGATCGACGGTGAGCCGACGGAGGAGGTGGAGGTCCAGGGGCACCGGGACATCCCGCACCTGCCCAACCGACTCCGCGGCGGCGCGCTCCTGGTTATCTGCGAGGGCATCTGTCAGAAGGCTCCCAAGCTGCTCAAGCGCGTGGAGAAGTACGGGATGGACGGCTGGGAGTTCCTGGAGCGGCTCGTCGGGAAGGAGGAGGACGAGGAAGAGGACGAGGAGGAGTCCGAAGCCGCCGTCAAGCCCGATGACAAGTACATGAGTGAGCTCGTCGCGGGGCGCCCGCTGCTCTCGCACCCGTCGGCGAAGGGTGGGTTCCGACTCCGGCTGGGTCGAGCGCGGAACACCGGCTTCGCCGCGGTCGGCGTGCACCCGTCGATGATGTACGCGACGAAGGGCTTCATCGTGATCGGCACTCAGCTGAAGATCGAGCGGCCCGGCAAGGCCGCGTGCGTGCTCCCGGTCACCGACCTCGAGCCGCCGGTCGTGCGGTTGAAGGACGGCTCGGTCGTGCGGCTGGACGACCCCCGGGAGGCCAAGGAGCTGGTCGAGGGCGGTGAAATCGAGGAGATACTGGACCTGGGTGAGATGCTCGTCGCGGTCGGCGAGTTCCTCGAGAACAATCACCCGCTCATGCCGCCCGCCTACTGCCCGGAGTGGTGGGTGGAGGAGGTCCCGGACGTCGTTAAGTACAACATCCTGAAGGAGAACCTGCCGAAGCGCCTGTTCGAGAGGCTGAAGGACGTGCCGTTGAGCGAGCTTCCCAGGGAGGCCAGCCGGCTGTCCGGCTCCGGGAAGAGGCTGGACGGGTACATCAACGGCCCCATCCGGGTCGCGCGGTCCGTGGTGCGCTTCGTGCAGCGGGAGGTGCGGCCTCGGATCGCCGACCCGGAAAACGTCACGGTGGAGGAGGCGATCCGGCTCTCCCGGGAGCTTCGCGTCCCGTTCCACCCGAAGTACACGTTCCTGTGGCACGACGTGCGGCCGGAGGACGTGGACCGGCTCCGGGAATCGATCGAGGTGAGGGGTTCGGAGTGGGGCGGGCTGGAGGTACGGGCGCCGGAGGAAGTCAAGGGGATCCTCGAGGACCTGCTCGTGCCGCACCGCGTGAAGGATGGTGAGGTCATCGTCGAGGAGCCGTGGGCCTCGGCGCTGGCCGCGCAGCTGGGCTACGACGTGGAGAAGGGCGGGTTCCGGGAGCCGGACGAGGACCTGGACGACCTGCTGGACTACCTGGTCATCCGGGACGAGACGTGCCGATACGTTTCGAGGCTGGCCGGGTTCCCGGTGCGGGAGAAGGCGCCGACGCGCATCGGGGCCCGGATGGGCCGGCCGGAGAAGGCGCGCGAGCGGCTGATGAGCCCCCCACCGCACGTGCTGTTCCCGATCGGCATCGTGGGCGGGAACCAGCGAGACATCATGAAGTTCTACCGGGGGGACTCGGGCGGCTCGGACGAGGTGGAGGTCTGCTATCGGATCTGCCCGGAGTGCGACCGGCTGATGCCGTACCGGGTCTGTCCCCTGTGTGGAACGGAGACCGTGCAGTACTGCGACCGCTGCGACGAACCGGCGGAGGAGTGCGACTGCGAGGAGCCGAATCCGGTGGTCCGGGCGAAGGTGGGCACGGGGGACGACCCGTACTCTCGGCTGCCCGTCAAGGAGCTGGTGCGAGCGGCCGAGGAGGACGTGGGTGGTACGGCGGACACGCTGAAGGGCGTCAAGGGGATGACCAGCCGGCTGAAGATGCCGGAACCACTGCAGAAGGGGATCCTCCGGGCCAAGCGGGACCTGCACGTGTTCAAGGACGGTACGCTGCGGTTCGACTGCAACGACTGCCCGCTCACGCACGTGCGACTGAAGGAGATCGGGCTTACCCCGTTCCGGGCCCGGCTCCTCGGCTTCGAGCGGGACGTGAACGGTGATCCCGTGGTCTCGGAGGATCAAGTCGTCGAGCTGTACCCACAGGACGTGGTCCTGCCACGGAAGGCCGCCGAGTGGGCCGTGCGGGTCTGCCAGTTCATCGACGAGCTGCTGGAGAAGTACTACGGGCTCGAGCCCGTGTACGGCGTCGAGCGGCCGGAGGACCTCATCGGGCACCTGATCGTGACGCTCGCCCCGCACACGTCCTGCGGCGTCGTCGGCCGCGTTGTGGGCATCGCCGACATCAACTGCTGGTACAATCACCCCATCATCAACGCCGCCCGGCGCCGAAACTGCGACGGCGACGAGGACGCGTTCATGATCCTGCTGGACGTTCTCCTCAACTTCAGCCGGATCTACCTACCGGACAAGCGAGGCGGGCTGATGGACGCCCCGCTCGTGCTCACCGTCGTCGTCAACCCGCACGAGACGGACGACGAGGTCTGGAACATGGACGTGTGCAGCCACTACCCGCTGGAGCTGTACCGTAAGGCGCTGAAGTACGCCGATCCGGGCGAGGTGGAGGACCTCGTGGACCGGCTGGAGAACCACCTCGACTGCCCGCGCGGCCTCGAGTTCACCCACGACACGGAGTCCATCGACCTCGGCCCGACCGTGACCCGGTACTCCCGCCTCGAGAAGATGGAGCAGAAGCTCGAGGAGCAGCTCGAGCTGGCGCGGAAGATCCGGGCCGTCAGGGCCGCCGACGTCGCCAAGATCGTCCTGGACTCGCACTTCCTACCCGACATCAAGGGCAACCTGCGCAAGTTCGGTCGCCAGCAGTTCCGGTGCTCCCAGTGCAACGCGAAGTTTCAGATCCCACCGCTCAGCGGCAAGTGCCCCCGGTGCGGTGGAGACATCCTCCTAACCATCTACCCGGCGACCGCCACGAAGTATCTGGAGCCGGCGAGGCGGCTCGTGAAGGAGTTCGGCGAGTCGGACGAGGAGTGGAGGAGCATCGCCTCGGAGGTCGAGCTGCTCGAGGAGGAGGCGCGCACCCTCTTCGGGCGGAGCGGAAATGGGGTTACCCTGCAGAAGTTCCTTGGAGCGACCGAGAGCTAGCCCACATCCCCAGCCCTCCCAGCGTCGCGAGGAAAAACGAGATCAGGGCCCCCAACAGGTCCGGCCGGCTCGGACTGGGGTGGCGCCGCACGACGGGGCGGCTCGGCCGAACCCCGTGGGGTTTCCGCGCCCACTCAACCCTCTCCGAGCCACGGGAGGTCCTCACGGAGGACGCCCTGATCCCTGCCTCCTCGCCCCGGACCGTCCTCGTCCTCAACCCGGGTGAGGCCCCGGGCTCGTGTGAAGCCTCACTTCGGCGCGTCACCCTCGGGGCGGAGTGATGGGGCATCACCCGGGGCGCGGACGATTCGGTCCCGGTCACCATTTGATGACCCTCCTGAACGACCGCGCAGTGGGCGTGTTGAACCTGCTGAAGCGGTTGCGCGAGCGTCGGTGTCGCAGGCAGCGCTAGGGATATCGCGATGAGCTCGATCAAGGGGCTCCCGAGCCCCCGGTTTGGTGGGGTGATCCGCGTGTGCGGGGTCTCGGGGTGCTACCTGCTGGAGGGTGACGAGGCGGGCGTTTACAACTACCTTATCCTGCACGCCAACCAGCACCGCGGGCAGGAGTCCGCCGGGATCTGCGTGTACGACGGACTGCGGCTCGTCGGCAAGAAGGGGATGGGGCTCGTCACCGAGGTCTTCAAGCGCCGGGACCTTCGCGAGCTCTCCGGGCCCGTGGGGATTGGTCACGTCCGGTACTCCACGACCGGCGCGTCGGAGCCGATCAACGCGCAGCCGTTTAAGGTCGGTTACTCTGGCGGTGAGCTGGCCCTGGCGCACAACGGGGACATCGTGAACTCGGGAGAGCTGCGACGCCGGCTGGTTTCCGAAGGACACGCGTTCGTTTCCAAAACGGACTCCGAGGTGATCGCGCGGCTCCTAGCCCTGGAGCTCACGGAGACGGACGACGTGTTCGAGGCCTTCGAACGGGTGATGGAGGAGCTCGTGGGCTCCTACTCCCTGACCATCGTGACCAGCTCCGGCGACCTGATCGCGGTCCGGGACCCCTGGGGGTTCCGCCCGATCTGCCTGGGCTGGGACGAGCGTGGCTACTTCGTCTCCTCTGAAACCGTCGGGCTGGACGTGCTCGACGTGGAGGAGCGGCGGGAGCTGGATCGAGGCGAGGTGGTGTGGATTCGAGAGGGAGAGCTCGAGTCCAAGATCATACGACGCGAGCGCCCGGCCGTGTGCATGTTCGAGTACGTTTACTTCGCCCGGCCGGACTCGATCATCGAGGGGCGGTGCGTGTACGCCTGCCGAAAGCGCATGGGACATCGACTGGCCGAGGAGGCTCCAGTCGAGTGCGACGTGGTGGTGCCCGTCCCGGACTCGGGCCGCACGGCCGCCCTCGGCTACGCCGAGCGACTGGGCGTGCCCATGGAGGAGGGACTCATCAAGAACCGCTACGTCGGCCGCACGTTCATCATGCCCGAGCAGGAGGAGCGCGTCCGCAGCATCCGGATCAAACTGAACCCCATCCGCGAGCTCGTGGAGGGCAAGTCCGTCGCCGTCATCGACGACAGCATCGTCCGCGGGAACACGTCCCGGCAGATCGTCGAGATGCTGAGGGACGCCGGGGCGGAGAGCATCCACGTGCGAATCGCCTCGCCACCGATCGTCTCCCCGTGTTACTACGGCATCGACATGGCGACCAAGGAGGAGCTGATAGCCGCGGACAAGGACATCCCGGAGATCCGGGACGAGATCGCCGCGGACTCGCTCGCGTACCTCTCCCTCGAGGGCCTCGTCGACGCCATCGGCCTGAAGCGCAGCCAGCTCTGCGTGGGCTGCCTCACCGGCGAGTACCCGACCCCGATCCCCTCGCCCAACGAGGGGTAAGGCACCCTTCGACACCACCGGATCCTGAGGCCCGGCGGCACGAGCGCCCCGGACCGGTGATCGCGGTGACCCCGGTCGGGTCGTATGCCATCGTCGTTACCTAGCTGCCGGCCCTGGGCCTGTGCCGGGGCAGGTTCTCAAGCGTGGAGGCCGCCACGTCTTCCTGCTCCTCGTGCCCCCCACCCTCCTCCCGACCGCGTACTTCCCGGTCCGGATGGGCGGGAGCCGCTGCCGGTTATCCACGGGGACCGGCTGATTGTCGCTAAGGGTGAGGAGGTGGAACGGAGGCTCGGAGAGCGGGGCCGGATCGAGCCACCGTTCGGGTCCAAGCCGGTGTTGAAGGAGCTCCAGCGACTTCTTCGGGTCAAAAGGAGGAGAGGATCGGAGCCGAAGCATATCGCCGCGCGGGCGCGGATCGGGTGGTGAAAGCCCTGGAAAACGATGGTCGAACGGTGGCGGGCCCCACTCCTCGTTGAAAAGAGGGTGAGGTGTGGGCGGTCTGGCCGGGACGACCGCTCCGCGAGCCCGGGCGGCTGGGCCTCGGAGTGGTTATCTCTGGCTGCTGGTGGCCCGTTCCCGGCGATGGCGGCGCGAGGGGCGATCAGGGAGGGGAATGACACCGTCCGTGCCGTGCTCCTCTCGGAGGAGCGCGCTAAGAGACAGCCGGTCCGCCACTCGGTTGAGAGGCTCCGTCTGCTCCCGGCCATCCCGGCCGCGGCTACCGTTCTGGTCACCGGCAAGTTGGTGGTGCGGAAGGCCGGCCTGTGGTCGCTAGCCTGCGTGCTCGGTGCCATAATCCCGTGGGTGATGGCCTCCGTGGCGGCCGGGAACGTCGTTAGGCGCGCGTGGGTCGAGCCGGCGCGTCGTCCCCGCTCACGTTCCCGAGCGTGGTAACCGTGGGAGCGACCGGCGCGATCGCGGTCCATGGGGCCGTTGGGTGGGCGCTGCTCGGTTCCCGGCTGGGGCTGATCTGGTGGCCCCGCCCCGGCTTCGCTCGGTGGGGTGATGCTCGCGCGAAGGGTCGGGCTGACCCGCCCGGTGCTGGGCGCTCGCGCTTCGGGCGCGGTCCCGGGGCTGCACGCGCTCGCGGCGCTCGCGCCATCGATCCTGGCTCCGATGTCTCTCGCGATGGTCCTAACGGAGTGCCCGGGGCTGTGGGCCCGCTCGCTGCCCGCCGCGGTGATCGAGTGGGTTGGGACGGCGGAGAGGCTTCACGGGCGCGCCTGGGTGCCGGGTCAGGGCAGGAAGTAGTCGTTCACGGGCCCGAACTCCGCGGCACCTCCCAGCTCCTCTTCGATTTTGAGGAGCCGGTTGTACTTGGCCGTGCGCTCGCTGCGCGCCGGGGCGCCGGTCTTGATCTGACCGCAGTTGAGCGCCACGGCGAGATCCGCGATGAACGGGTCCTCCGTGTCGCCGCTGCGGTGGCTGACCATCACGCCGTACCCGTGCTGCAGGGCGAGCTGACCCGCCTCGAGGGCCTCGGTCAGCGTGCCGATCTGGTTCACCTTCAGCAGCAGGGCGTTGGCCGAGCCCATCCGGATCCCCTTCCGGAGCCGCTCCGGGTTCGTCACGAAGAGGTCGTCGCCGACGATCTGAACCTTGTCGCCGAGCTCCTCGGTGATCCGGGCGAAGCCCCGGAAGTCCTCCTCCTGGAACGGGTCCTCGATCGACACGATTGGGTACTGGTTGACGAGGTCTTTGTACAGGTCGAGGAGCTCGTCCCGCGTGTACGTCTCCCCGTACGCCCGGTACACGCCCTCCTCCTCGTCGTAGAACTCGGTGGCGGCCGCGTCCAGGGCGAGCGCGATCTCGCGGCCCGGCGTGTACCCGGCCTCCTCGATCGCCTTCACGAGCATCTCGAACGGCTCGACCAGGTCCCTCATCGGGGGCGCGTAGCCGCCCTCGTCCCCCACGTTCGTGGCGATGGGTCCGTACTCCTCCTCCAGCAGCTCACCCAGCACGTGGTAGGTCTCCGTGCCCGCGCGCAGGGCCTCCGAGAACCGGTCGAACCCGTGCGGCACGATCATGTGCTCCTGGAAGTCGAGGTCGTTGCCCGCGTGCTCGCCCCCGTTGATCACGTTCATGAACGGGACGGGCAGCCGGCGGGCGCCCGGGCCGCCGAGGTAGCGGTACAACGGGATCCCGAGCGAGCGCGCGGCCGCGCGGGCGACGGCCAGCGAGACGCCCAGGATGGCGTTGGCGCCCAGGTGCGACT
>JBDOKE010000223.1:0-9377 GCA_039833815.1 Methanobacteriota archaeon
GGCTGAACGCCAGCGAGCCGCGCCTTGGTCGACCCGGATTCCTGCGTCCGCCGCGACCCAACGCGCGCACCCCCGGCTTGAGCACGGCCCGGTCGGGCGGGGGTAAAAAGATTGACCGTGCCGGAGGCCCGGGAGGTGTGCCGCGAGCTCTTCGAGCGAAAGGACCCGGAGGCCATCCTGGAGGACCTCGTGGACTTCGCCAAGCGGGTGGATAAGGCCTGGAAGAACGTGAACCCGCGCATGGGGGAGCTCTCGGCCAGGGACAACGCTCGAGCGGTCCGGCGTCGGCGGGAGCTCTTCCTCAGCCTGGTCCACCACTACTTCGATCGGCTGAGTCCGGACCTGATTCGGGACGCCCTCGGGGCGGAGGAGAGCGAGGTGAGGAGCTACCTGGAGCTGGACGCGATCCTGCGCGCGCTCGAGGAGGAGTTGGAGGAGCGGCGGGAGGACGTGCTGAGGGTTCGGAAGGCGCTGGGGAAGTACGCGTGCGCCCGCACCTACGTGCTGAGCTGGCTGGCCGTTAGGTTCGCTGGAGGGCGCGCCCGACTGCGCTCCTGGAAGAGTCGGCTGATAGGGTCGGAGCTGCTGGCGGAGGAGGCGGCGATTCTGGTCCCGCTGCTGTACGACGAGCGGGTGCGGGAGTGGGCGGAGCGGTACCTGGACGGGCTGGGGTTCGATGCGGTCTCGAGGGAGGAGCCTGGGGACGAGGGGGAGGAGGGGGAGTCCGAGGACGGGTGGCTGGAGTTCGGTGAGGATCGGGTGGAGCCGGAGCCGGAGTTGGAGGTGTGCGTGGTGCGGGATCGTCTCCCGCGGTTCGTGGATCCGGATACGGGGGCGGTGGTTCCGGACGCTCGGGCGGGAGATTTATTGGTGGTGGGTGAGACGGCCGCCAGGATCCTGTCGAAGCGTGGAAAGCGATGGGGAGGCCCGTTCGCGAGGAGGGTGCGCTGACGGGGGCGTCCGGGCATGGTCAAGCTGCCGCGGAAGATCCGGACGTACTGCCCGTACTGCCGGAGGCACACGGTGCACGAGATCGAGAAGGTCAAGAAGCGGCCGCCGCGGAAGATGGCCTGGGGTCAGCGGCAGTTCGAGCGGGTCCTGAAGGGCTACGGCGGCTTCCCGCGTCCGAAGCCGTCCGGGGAGAAACCCACTAAGAAGGTCGACCTGCGGTACCGGTGCACGGAGTGCGGTAAGGCGCACACGCGGAAGGGTTGGCGGGCCGGCACGCTGGAGTTCGAGGAGTAGGGGGTGGGCGCCGTGGCCGAGCGGGAGGAGGAGCGGCTGTTGAGGCGGTTCACGGAGTCGGATCTGGTTCCGCAGCCGCGGAGCCGGTTCCTGAGGGTGGAGTGCGTGGACTGCGGGAACGAGCAGGTGATCTTCGGAAACGCGAGCACGGTCGTGCGGTGCCACGTGTGCGGTCGGGTGCTGGCGAAGCCGACGGGCGGTAAGGCGCGGGTGCTGACGAAGATCAAGGAGGTCCTCGAGTAATGCCCCGGAAGCTCTCGGAGCTGCCGGAGGAAGGCGAGATCGTGATGGCCACGGTGGAGCGGGTGGAGGATCACGGGGCCTTCGTCACGCTGGATGAGTACCCGGAGGTCGAGGGCTACATCCACATCTCGGAGGTGGCGAGCGGCTGGGTCAAGAACATCCGGGATCACGTGAAGGAGGGGCAGAAGGTCGTCGCGAAGGTGATCCGGGTTAACCCGAAGAAGAAGTACGTGAACCTGTCCCTGCGGCGGGTCACGGATCACCAGCGGAAGGAGAAGCTGAAGGAGTGGAAGCGGGAGCAGCGGGCGGAGAAGCTGCTGGAGATGGCGGCGGAGGAGCTGGGGAAGGATCTGGACGAGGCGTACGAGGAGGCCGGGTACCGGCTGATCGAGGAGTACGGGTCGCTGTACGACGCGCTGGAGCGGGCGGCCTCGGAGCAGAGCGCGGAGCCGCTGCTGAAGGCGGGGATCCCGGAGGAGTGGGCGGAGAAGCTGGCGGAGCTGGCGATCGAGAACATCGAGCCGGGCCGCGTGAAGATCGAGGCGTACGTGGACCTGAGCTGCCCGGCGCCGAACGGCGTGGAGGTCATCAAGGAGGCGCTGCGGCGCATCGAGGAGTACGACGAGGACGACGTGAAGATGGAGGTGCAGTACGTCGGCGCGCCGCGGTACCGGATTCGGGTGGACGCGCCGGACTACAAGACGGCGGAGCGGGTGGTCCGGGAGGCCGCACGGGAGGCGATCGAGTACGTGGAGGAGCACGGTGGGGAGGGCGAGTTCCACCGGGAGATCGAAGAGGGGTGACCGCGTGCCCAAGCGGCTCCGCCGGTGCAAGGAGTGCGGCGAGTACACCCTGCAGCGGGACCGGTGCCCGCACTGCGGCGGTGAGGTGGAGGTGCCCCACCCGCCCCGATTCTCCCCGGAGGATCCGTACGGCAAGTATCGGAGGAGATTAAAAAAGAAGGTGTGGATCAAGAAGTTCGGGCCTCCCCCGAGGGGGGAGGGGGAGTAACGATGGACCTCCTAAAGCTCGCCCGCGGAAGCACCGTCATCCGGCTCGAGTTCGAGCCGGACGTGGAGAAACCCGTGCTGGTGGAGGGCCTGCCCGGCATCGGACACGTGGGCAAGCTCGCGGCGGAGGCCATGATCGAGGATCTGGGCGCGGAGAAGTTCGGTGAGCTGTACTCGCCCTACTTCCCGCCCCAGGTCTCCGTGAACCAGGACGGGATCGTGGAGGTCATGAAGAACGAGTTTTACGTGTACGAGTCGGACGGTTCGGACGAGCCCGACATCATCTTCCTCGTGGGTAAGGCGCAGGTGCAGGGCGAGCTCGGCCAGCACGAGGTGGCCATCAAGGTGCTCAGCACCGTTAAGGAGTTCGGAACGGAAACCATCTTCACGCTCGGCGGGCTGGGGACCGGCACCTTCCCCTCCGAGCCCAAGGTGGTCGGGGCGGCCACGCACAAGGAGATGGTCGACCTGCTGAAGGAGCACGGGGTGGAGATCCGCACCGGCGACGGGGGCGGCAACATCGTCGGGGCCTCGGGACTGCTGCTGGGGTTCGGTAAGCTCATGGGCATGCGCGGGGCCTGCCTGATGGGCGTGACGCCGGGGCATCTGGTCGACCCGCGCGCGGCCATGGCGGTGGTGGAGAAGCTGTCCGACATCCTGGGCGTGGAGGTGGAGGCGGACTCGCTGCGGAAGCGCGCGGAGAAGTTCGAGCGGGAGGTCTCGCAGCAGCTGGAGGAGATGCCGTCCATGGAGGAGTTGCAGCAGATGCAGCAGCAGGAGGTGGAGGAGGGGCCAGAGGAAGACCTACGGTACATCGGGTGAGGTCATTGGGGAGGGCGGTTCACCGGGCCCTTTTTTCCGCCCTTCCGCCCCTCTTCCTGCCGCTGCTTCCCGTGACCTGGACCCTCCACGCCGCGTTCCTGCTCACCGTCACCGGCGTCTGCATGGAGCGGTACGGGATCCCGGCCGCGTCCATGGTCTCCGGCGTCCTGGCCGGCACGCTGCTTCTCGGGCACCCGTACGTGGGCGCCCTCGCCGCCGTCATCGGCGAGCTGACCGTGGCGGAGGCGCTCCGGCGCAAGCTCTCCGACGACCCGGTCGCCACGACCCTGCACTCGGCGGTGGGAGGGGCCGCCTCGGCGGTCCTGCTCGGTCAGGCGATGTCGGGCCTTCTCCCGGCCGTCCTCTTCGGGCTCACCGTTTTCGCGGCGTTCATCCGACCCCCGCTGGCCCCGAAGCTCTACGAGCGTAGGGAGCGGTACGACCCCTGGAACTCGATCCTACTGGCCGCCCTGATGCTGTTCGGACTCGCCCCCGTCCTCGGGCTGACGAACGCCTGCCTCGCGTTCCTCGTCTCCAAGGGAGTCGACGGCGCGGGCGGGCTCGCTCAGTTCGTTCCCCGGTCCGTGAACCCGGTGGTCTCGCTCGAGGGGTTCCGGGTCCGGCGCGTGAAGGAGGGCATCAGCCCGATCGGCACGATCTTCGAGTTCCTGGCGGCGCTCCTGCTGGGTCTGCTGATCACGGGATCCTGGCGGGGCGGACTCGTCATGGGGGCGACGGTCACGGCCGCGGACCTCGCGTCCAACGTGACGGGGGTCGAGCGGTACCACAAGGGTGACGACCTGCTGATGATGCTCGCCGCCGCCTGGACGATCCAGACGTTCGGCGCCCATGGGCTGATTGAGCTCGCCCGGTACCTCCGGCCCGCGGGGTGAGGTGGGTGGACTGGAGGTACCTGACCGCCGTCGTCGCCGTCTCCCTGTTCGTGTACTCCGGGATCGACACGGAGCCCCTGCAGTACCGCACCGCCCACTGGGTGCACTCGCTGCTCACCGCGTTGGGCGTGCACCTCCCGAAGGCGGGCTACACGTTCCAGGTGGGCGGGATCAACGCCGTTATCGTGAAGGGCTGCGTCGTGTGGCCCGCGATCGCGCTCTTCGTCGGTCTCATCCTTGCGACCCCGGGCCCCACGCTGGCCCGCAAGCTCCTGGCCATCGCCGTCTCGACCGCGATCATGACCGCGGGGAACGTGCTCCGGCTCGCGTTCATGTTCTACATGATGAGCGTCTGGCACGTGGGGTTCCGGGTGGCCCACGACATCGTGGGCCAGCTCATCGGCCTCCTGATCATCGTGCTCGCCGGCTGGGCCGCCTTCGAGATCGTCCCGGAGACGGAGGAGAAGCTGCGCGAGCTGCTCCCGATCTAAAAGCCCGCCAGGGGGAGGAGGGTGCCCACCTACGACGCCGACCTTCACCTGCACTCCAAGTACTCCGGGGGCACCTCCCCTCGGATGGTGATCCGGGAGCTCGCCCGCGGGGCGAGGAGGAAGGGGCTGGACCTCGTCGGCACGGGGGACATCCTTCACCCCCGGTGGCGGCGGCACGTGCGGCGCGAGCTGGAGCGGGACGAGTACGGGCTGCTCCGGGACCCGCGCACGGGCGTCCGGTTCGTGCCCACGGTCGAGATCGAGGATCGGGACCGGGTGCACCACCTCGTGATCCTGCCCTCGCTGGACGCGGCCGAGGACCTGTACGAGGAGCTGAGGCCCCACTCCCCGGACATCGAGGGGGAGGGGCGGCCGAGGGTCGACCTCTCCGGGGCCGAGCTGGTGGACCTGCTGAAGGAGCGGGAGTGCCTGGTCGGGCCGGCGCACGCGTTCGTCCCCTGGACCAGCGTGTTCAAGGAGTACGACTCCCTGTCCGAGTGCTACGGTGACGCCGTGGACCGGATCGACTTCGTGGAGCTGGGCCTCTCCGCGGACTCCGACTACGCGGACCGGATCTCGGAGCTGCACCGGTACACGTTCCTCACCTGCTCCGACGCGCACTCCCCCTACCCGCACCGGCTCGGGCGCGAGTTCGTCCGGCTGGAGCTGGAGGAGCCCTCTTACGACGCGATCAAGGCGGCGATCCGGCGGAAGCCGGGCGGTCGGGTGGTCCTGAACGTAGGCCTGGTCCCGGAGCTGGGCAAGTACAACCGGACCGCGTGCGCCCGGTGCAAGCGTCAGTTCACGCTGGAGGAGGCGGAGCGACTGAACTGGAAGTGCCCCGAGTGCGGGGGGCGGATCAAGAAGGGCGTGCGGGACCGGGTGCTCGAGCTGGCGGACCTGGACGAGCCGAGGCACCCGGAGCATCGGCCCCCGTACCTACGGATCGTCCCGCTGTCGGAGCTGATCGCGAAGGCGCTGGGGCTCTCGACGGTCACGGCGAAGAAGGTGAACGCCGTGTGGAACGCCCTCGTCCGGCGGTTCGGGAGCGAGATCGACGTGCTGGTCGAGGCGCCGCCGGAGGAGGTGGCGGAGGTGGACGAGCGGGTCGCGGAGCTCCTACGGGCCTTCCGGGAGGGGTCGGTCCGGATCCGGCCGGGCGGGGGCGGTCGGTACGGGGAGATCCTCGTGGGCGAGGAGGAGGACGGTGAGGAGGGCGGGGAGGGCTCGCGGACGGGCGGCAGGGTGGTGCAACGAACCCTGGATGAGCTGCTCCGGGGGTAGGCCCGCGTGCCGCTCATCCGTCGGAGGCGGCTGCGCCGGTTCCTGGAGCGGATCGAGGTGCGCGTGGGGATCGAGGAGGAGCTGTTCCTCATCAGCCGGCGCGGCTCCCTCGTGCGGGCCGCCGACGACGTGATCATGGAGGCGGCGGAGCTGCTGAAGTCGGACTCCTCGCTGCTCGACACGTGCTGGGAGTACGTGCTTGGGCTGGATCCGGAGCCGAACCCGGCGCAGGTCGAGTACATCACCCAGCCCGTGCCGCCGGAGGAGGTGCTGGAGGCCTGTAAGGTGGGTCGGGAGCTGATCCGGCGGGCGGCCAGCCGGCTGCGGCTCCTGGTCCTGCTGGAGAGCGTGCACCCGGTGGAGAGCGATCCCCTGCCGATCAACGGGACGCACGTGAACCTGGCCATTCGATTCAAGGACAAGCCGTACATGACGCCGCCCCAGGTCTGCGCGGTGTACAACTACCTGTGGTACCACCTGCCCACGCTCATCGCGGCCACGGCCAACACGCCCTACTGCTGCGGGGGACGGAACCTCGCGGCCAGCTGCCGGCTGCTGAAGAGCCGGGTGCTTAAGCCCAACCGGCACGCGCGGTTGGAGCGGCCCCCTAAGCGCCCCACCCTGACCCAGACGCAGTACTACGGTCGACTCCGGTACAAGCTCCGGCTGCGCAAGGACACGGAGTTCGAGGAGCGGGTGGTGGCGCACCCGAACGGCAAGCGGTTGGTCGACATCACCCCGCGCGGGCCGGCCTCGAACGTGACGGGGGACGAGAACGAGAGCCCGGAGCGAAACCGGGTGGAGGTGCGGGCGATCGACAACCAGAAGTCCCTGGACTACCTGCACGACGTGGTCCTCCTCATCGCGGGGTTGGGCGTGCACGGGTTCTACCTGTACGAGAAGGAGGGTCGGATGGGCTACCCGGACGAGCATCACATGGAGAACCGGGAGCGGGCGATCCAGTCCGGGATCGAGGCGGAGTTCGTGCGGAAGGACGGGGTCGTGGAGGCCCGGGAGGCGCTCCTGGAGCTGATCGGGCTCGTGGAGGAGATCATCGACGAGTTCGGCCTCTCCTTCCGCTCCCAGCTGCGCAACGGGAAGACCGAGCTCGAGGAGCGACCGTCCCTGCGCGTGGAACGGAAGTTCGAGGAGCTGGCGCGGTACGAGGGGAAGGAGGTCGTCGTGCGGCTCGGCTCGGACCGCGTCCTGGAGATCAACGGGAAGCGGATCAGGATTCCGGAGGGGACCCGGCTGGTGGGGCGCCTGACCCCGGTCGCGGACTACGAGTACCGGCGGGACCGGCTGGGGTTCGTCAAGGACATCGTGCGGGCCCGGATCACGGTGGGGGTCGCTCAGCCGGTGGTCGTGGCCGAGCGGGAGGGCGTGCTGGGCCGGCTGCCCCGGGGCGTGAGGGTACCGCTCAAAGAGGGGGATCAGATCGTCCAGCTCGAGCACGTGAGCAGGGGGATCGTGAGCCGGTGGTGATCGACGTGCACAATCACCTGGGGGAGGACGTGGACGGCACGGTTCAGACCGTGGAGATGCTGCTCGCGAAGATGCGGGTCAACGGGATCGACCGGGCGATCGTGTTCCCCTTCAACGACGTCGACCCGGGCGTGTGCTTCTCGAAGGCGAACGACCGGATCGCGCAGGCGTGCTCGGAGCACGAGGAGCTGATCGGGTTCTGCCGGGTGGACCCGAACTGCGAGGAGGCGGCGGTGGAGGAGGTGGAGCGGTGCGTGCGCGAGCTGGGGCTGCGCGGGGTCAAGCTGCACCCGCGCAGTCAGTCCTTCTATCCGGACGATCCGGAGGCGGTTCGGGTGGTAGAGAAGGCGGCGGACCTGAGCGTGCCGGTGATCATCCACACGGCCCGGGGTGAGCCCTTCTCGGACCCCGTCCGGGTGGGTCGGCTGGCGGAGGAGGTGCCGGACACGCCCATCATCATGGCGCACATGGGTAAGGAGCAGGGGTACGACGCGGCGATCCGGGTCGCGGAAGAGCACGAGAACGCGTACTTGGAGGTCTCCCTGGTGAAGGACCCGAAGGTGATCGAGCGCGCGGCGGAACGGGTTGGAGAGGAGCGCCTGCTCTTCGGCTCGGACTCCCCGTACGGCAGCCCGGCCGCGCAGCTGGAGGTGGTGCGGGCGGCCGACGTGAATCACGACCTGATCCTGAGGGAGAACGCGAGGAGGGTCCTGGGGCTCTGAGCTTGTCCCTGAGGAGCCGGGCCGTGGAGCTGATCCTCCGGGAGGGGATCTCGGACGTTCGGGAGCTGTCCGAGCGGCTGGACGTCTCCCCGGAGCGGCTCCGGCGCGCCCTGAGGGGCGTGTCGGGGCTGTCAATCGACGGCGAGCGCGTGCGCTCGGAGGTGCGGCTGCGCGGGTACGTGGAGGTTCGCGGGGCGCGCCCGGTCCTGCTCACGGCCCCGCACGCGCAGGGGCCCGGTGCGGACGTGTTCACCGGGGAGATCGCGTGGTGGGTCGCGCGGATCGCCGGCTGTCACGCGCTCATCGCGACGGTCAGCCGGCGGTCGCGCCTGCCCGGGGAGGATCGACCGGCCGACTACAACCGGGAGTGGACGCGGGACACGCCCTTCCGGCGCCGGATCTCGGAACTGGTCGAGGAGCGCGGGATCCGGTTCATCGTGGATCTGCACGGGATGGAGTCCGACCCGGTCCGGCCGGAGATCGACGTCGGGGCGCTGGGTGGGGAGGCCGCGCGGGGCGAGCTCGTCGCGAAGGTGGTGGAGCGGCTGGAGGAGTGCGGGTTCGACGTGGGGTTCGAGCAGGAGTTCTGCGGTGGGGATATCCTGGAGTACCACTGCGACGGCAGGCGGGTGCAGGGGCTGCAGCTGGAGCTGTCCGAGGAGCTGCGGGAGATAGACGAATATAGGGGCATCCTGGCCGTGCTGGTGGTCGTTAACACGTTACTGGGGGAGTTGTGATACATGGTAGCCGTCGTGCTCGTGGGTCATGGCAGTCGACTCCCGTACAACCGCGAGGTGCTGGAGAAGCTCGCCGAGTACGTGGAGGAGATGGGCGACTTCGAGGCCGTGGAGGTCGGGTTCATGGAGTTCTCGGAGCCGTCCATCCCGGAGGCCGTGAAGCGGGCGGCCGAGTCGGGAGCGGACCGGATCGTAGTCGTGCCGGTGTTCCTGGCCCACGGGGTGCACACCAAGCGGGACATCCCGAGGATGCTGGGGCTGGAGCCGGACTGGGAGGGTGAGGACCACGGGCACGATCACGGGCATCATCACCATCACCACGATCATCGCGAGCACGAGCCCGTGGACGTGGACGCCGAAATCATCTACACGGAGCCGATCGGGGCGGACCGGCGCATCGCCGAGATCATCCTGGACCGCATCAAGGAGGCGCTGGAGGAGTAGG
>JBDOKE010000224.1:0-3359 GCA_039833815.1 Methanobacteriota archaeon
GGAGGGGGTCTCGTTCCACCCGGCGCTCCCGGACCTGTTCGAGCGGGAGGAGGTGGAGCGGTTGGTCGAGCGGCTGCGGGAGGTGGGGATCCCGCCGGAGGCGTTGGAGGTGGAGCCGGTCACGTTCTACGAGCACGTGGAGCGGGAGATGCGGAGAAGAGGGCTGGCGTAGTCGGGCAAGGCCCCTGCTCGTCATCCGGGGGCGTCCGCTGAAACCTCCCTCGTCATCCTACCCGGTTTCCGGGCGGTCGGGGAAGCCCAGGTACTGATCATCGGGGCCTCACCCGGTACGGCCTCGTCATCCCGTGAGTCGGTCGAGGGCGGACTCGATCGCCTCCTCGGTGCGCTCGAGGTCCTCCTCGGTGTGCGCGGTGGAGAGGAACCACGCCTCGTAGTTGGAGGCGGCGATCCAAACGCCCTCCTCGAGGAGTCCCCGGTGGAAGGCCTTGAAGGCGTCGTGGTCCGCGGCGTTGACGTCCCCGTAGTCCCGCACGCGCTCCACGCCGAAGTACACCTGGAACATGGACTCGACGCGGTTGACCGTGCCCTCCAGGCCCCGGTCCTCGAGCCCGTCGGTGAGCGCGGAGGCGAGCCGCTCGGCCTTGTCCGCGAGCTCGTCGTACGGTCGCTCCCGCTCGAGCACCTCCAGGGTCGCGAGGCCGGCCGTGGCGGAGACGGGGTTCCCGTTGAAGGTGCCCGCCTGATACACCTTACCCTCGGGCGCGATGTGGGCCATGTACTCCTCGGGTCCGGCGAGCGCGCCGATGGGGAGTCCTCCGCCGAGGATCTTGCCCAGGCAGACGAGGTCGGCGTCCACGCCGTAGTACTCCTGCGCCCCGCCGAGGCCCAGCCGGAAGCCGGTGATGACCTCGTCGAAGATGAGAAGCCGCTCGGTTCCGTCGCAGTACTCGCGGAGGGTCCTGAGGAACTCGGGGTCGGGAGGCACGCAGCCCGCGTTGCCGAGCACGGGCTCGACGATGACGGCGCCGACCTCCTCGTCGAAGCGCTCGACGGTCTCGACGAACGCCTCCACGTCGTTGAAGGGGCAGACGAGCGTGCACTCGGCGACGGGCTCGGGCACGCCGGGGGAGTCGGGGGCGCCGAGCTCGGAGGCGCCGGAGCCGGCCTTCACCAGGACGGCGTCGTGCGCGCCGTGGTAGCAGCCCTCGAACTTGATGATCCGGTCGCGGCCGGTGTACGCGCGGGCGAGGCGGATCGCGCTCATCGTGGCCTCGGTGCCCGTGTTCACGAGGCGGACCTTCTCCACGTTGGGAACGAGGTCCACGACCTTCTCGGCGAGGGCGACCTCGGGCTCGGTGAGGGTGCCGTAGTGGAAGCCGTCGGCCACCCGCTCCCGGACCGCCTCGACGACCTCCGGGTGCGCGTGCCCGAGGATTAGGGGGCCGAAGGCGAGGCAGTAGTCGATGAGGACCTGGCCGTCGATCGTGTACAGGCGGGAGCCCTCCGCGCGCTCGACGCAGAAGGGGTAGGGGTCGAAGCGGCGGACCGGGCTGCTCACGCCGCCGGGCATGACGCGCTCGGCGCGCTCGAAGACCTCTTTGGAGGCCGGGAACCGGTCCTCGTACCCCAAGGGCGTCCCCCGCTTTCGTTAAGATTCCCGTAACGATTTCCGGTGGAGCCGCGGCCGGGATTTGAACCCGGGGCCACGGGATTACAAGTCCCGCGCTCTAACCAGGCTGAGCTGCCGCGGCGATCCGCCGGCGGTGCTTAGCCGCCCGTACGTACTTAACGCTTACGCCTCCCCCGACCCCTCCAGCTCGCGCAGGCGGCGGACCATCTTCACCGCCGCCTCGACGGCCCGCTTGGCGTAGTGCACGCGCTCCAGCGCCTCCATGCGCGTCATCCCCGGGCCGGAGATCCCCAGGGCGACGGGCTTCCCGTACTCGACCATCAGGTCCTGAAGCTTCCTGAAGGCCTGCTGCGCGATGGCCTGATCGTGGTCCGTGTCCCCTTTGATGATCGCGCCCAACGTGACCACGGCGTCGATGTCGTCCCGCTCCAAGAGCCGCTTGACGGCGAGGGGGACCTCGAACGAGCCGGGCACGAGCACGCGCTCCACGACCCGGGCCCCGAGGTCCTTCGCGTGCTGGACCGCCAGCTCCTCCATCGCGTACGTGATCTCCCGGTTGAACTCCGTGACGACGAGGCCCAGCCGGATCTCGGACACCGGGCGGCACCCCCCGGCCGGTGAGGAACGCACGTCAAAAACCCCTGCGGTCCCGGGCCCAGGGGGGAGCGCGCGTGGTTGAGGACGACGAGGTGTTTCGCCGCGCCCGGGAGCGGCTGATCGAGCGGCTGAAGTCCCTGGGGTACATCCGGTCGAAGCGCGTGGAGGAGGCGATGCGGAAGGTGCCCCGGCACGAGTTCGTGCCCCGGGAGCTGCGGGACCGGGCCTACGTGGACTCGCCCCTGCCGATCGGGAAGGGTCAGACGATCTCGGCCCCGCACATGGTCGCCCTGATGACGGAGCTGCTCGATCCGAGGCCGGGCGACAAGGTGCTGGAGGTGGGGGCGGGCTCCGGGTACCACGCGGCCGTGGTCGCGGAGCTGGTGAAGCCGGAGGGTAAGGTGATCACGGTGGAGCGGATCCCGGAGCTGGCCGAGTTCGCCAGGGAGAATCTAAGGAGGACCGGGTACGATCGGTGGGTGGAGGTTAAGGTGGGGGACGGGTCAAAGGGGTACCCGCCGGAGGCCCCCTACGACCGGATCCTGGTGACGGCGGGCGCCCCGGACGTGCCGCCCAGCCTGCTCGAGCAGCTGAAGCCCGGGGGCCGGCTCGTGATCCCCGTCGGGGACCGGCACATGCAGGAGCTGTGGGTGGTGGAGAAGACGGAGGACGGTCGGATCCGCCGGGAGCGGCACGGTGGGTGCGCGTTCGTCCCGCTGGTGGGAGAGGAGGGGTTCCCGGAGCGGGGATGACGAGACCGGCAGGAGCGGAGGGCGGATGATCGAGGACCCCGATAGGCCGACCCACCGTCGGGGGTGTCTCCGAATGAGCGAGGAGGGGCCCGAGCGCGTGCTCAGCCGATCGGAGGTGGCGAAGAACCCGCACCGTGCGGTGGGCGAGTACGTGGAGGCCGTGGTGGCCCAGATCAAGGGGGATCAGGGGATCCAGCTGGAGTTGGGGCTCCCGTTCGGCGTGTTCCTGCCGGCGGGCGCCATCCGGGCCGCGCTGGACTGGCCCGAGCCGGTGGACCTGGAGCTCCTCTTCATCCCGGGCGAGGAACTCATCGTCCGGCTGGAGGAGGTGGACCTGAAGAACAAGGTGGCGCGGGTGTGGATCCCGGAGTTCGAGGCGCGGCGGCTGCGGGAGCGGCTGGGGGAGCGGCCACCGCGGC
>JBDOKE010000225.1:0-2691 GCA_039833815.1 Methanobacteriota archaeon
ACGATCTCGCCCTCCTCGATGGCCCGACAGGCCTCGCGGATCGCGGCCAGCTCGTCGTCTTCAACGACCTCGCCCTCGGCGTCGAGGAGCCGGTAGCGGGGCCCGCACCTCGGGCAGCAGGCGACCTGGGCGTGGTACCGCCGGTCCTCGGGGTCCTCGTACTCCCGGCGGCACTCCTCGCACAGGGGGAAGTCGACCATGGTGGTGTTCTCGCGGTCGTAGGGGATGCCCTCGATGATCGTGAACCGGGGGCCGCAGTTGGTGCAGCCGGTGAACGGGTAGAGGTACCGTCGGTCCCGCGGGTCGAACATCTCTCGGAGGCAGTCCTCGCAGACGGGGGCGTCCGGTGGGATCTGGAGCTCGACCTCGTCCCGGGCCTCGCTCCGCTCGATGCGGAAGCCGGAGCCGGGCTGGATCTTCTCGTCGCAGGGCTCGACGCGGACCTCGCGGACGCGGGCGAGCGGTGGGTGCTCGCGCTGGAGTCGCCGGGCGAGCTCGCGGACCTTTTCGCGGTCCGCGAGGACGACGATCTCGACCTCGGAGCCGAGGTTTCGGACGTAGCCGTCCAGCCCCATCTCGGTGCAGAGTCGGTACGCGAAGGGACGAAAGCCCACGCCCTGCACGATGCCCCGGACGAGGAGCCTCCAGGCCCTCATACTCCGAACCGCTCTTCCTGCCAGTCCTGATCCTCGAAGTACTCGGAGAGGACCTCGGCGGCGATGCTGGTGGAGACGCCGGTGCGGGCGGCCAGGTGCACGGTGGAGAGGTTCTCACCGTGCACGGCGAGGACGATGGGAAGCTCCCGCTCCGCCCGCTCGGCGTCGGAGGCGGCGTCCACGAGCAGGCTGATGTCCACCTCGTCCTTCCACTTCATCTTCCGGTTCACGACGCTGCGCTTCGCCAGCTTCTCGGCCACGGAGCCCCCGCGCGGGTGCTTGCTGAGGATGGCCCAGAACCCGCGCTTCAGGACGACCTCCGCGAGGACCTCCTCGTCGTCCAGCGCCCGCTCGCCGAGCCGCGTGGGCTCGCAGACCTCCGGATCCGGGTGGACGAGGAGGTACCGGACCAGGGTCTTGTAGTACCGTAGGAACGTGCTCTCCGACACGTCCAGCTCGGACATGACGAGCTCCGGGTCGCGCAGCTCGTCCACCAGCTCCAGCGTCTCCATCAGCGACGGCGGGGACAGCGGGTTGGTCACGTAGGGCTCCAGGGAGAGCCGCACCCGCCACTGGTGCGAGGGCAGGAGCCGCGCGTAGGCGAACCCGTGCACCGAGGCCTCCACGAACTCGGCGTAGTCCCGCGGGGCGGAGTTGAGCGTGTACCCGATCGTCCGCCCGAGCACGCTGTTCGATATCGAGCCCTCGGAGGTCCGGACGAAGGACATGTCCGGGCCCGGCTGCCGCCGGATCTCCCCGTCGTTCACCAGGAGCCTTTCCAGCCGCTGCAGCGCGCCCTCCAGCGTCCCCGAGTCGTGGACCGCGGCCTCGACCGGCTCCATCGTGTACTCGCCGAGCACCTCCCGGAACAGGCTCGCCTCCCGCAGGGCCGCGACCGTGAGCATCGCCCCCTCCCGCGGGTTTCGCAGGCCGGCCAGGATGTCTCGGGCCTTCTCGTACTCCCGGTGCACCAGGAGGGCGGCGGCCGTTGAGATGAGGTACTCGTACTCGTTCGTGATCCGCGCCTCCCGGATGATCCGCGCCAACCGCTGGTAGAGCGTCTTCACCTTCCGCAGCTCCGAGCGCATCTCCATCAGCGTGGCTATCGCGTCGTGATCCAACGCTACTCCCCCAGCAGGTTGACCCTTCGGATCAGCTCCTCGAACGCGTTCAGCTCGAACTCGATGACCTCCTCCCGGGTCACCTCACAACTCGCCTCGCCGTCCAGCGTGAGCCGGTCCGGCCCACGCAGCACGATCCTCTCGAAACCGTCTCGTTTTAACAGTTCCTCCGCCGTAGAATCGTGAACCAGCGCCCGCCCGGGGAGCACCACCGTCCGCTCCAGCCCGCTCACGTCCAGCCCTCGCAGGTCCTCCTCGGTGATCAGGCACGCGATGTCCTTCTCCACCGCCACCACGCTCACCCGCTCCCCACCCCGCACGTACCGAAACACCTCCTCCAGCATCGGCGCCGCCACCCGGCCCGTGATCAGCGAGCACCGCACCTCCACCTCCGGCAGCAGCTCACCCAGCTCCTCCCCCAGCGACCGCAGCGCGAACGGCGCCCCCGTCTCCGGGTCCCAGACCGGCGTGCCCGTCACCCGGAAGGAGAACTCCTCGTGCACCTCCGACACGATCCGCCGGAACTCCCCGATCCCGTGCGGCTTCACGTCCAGGACCGGATCGTTGCCCAGGATGATCCCGTGCTCCCGCCGCGTCCCCAGCCGCATCAGCAGGAGCGCGTCGACCCCCAGCTCCTCCAGCCACTCGCACGTCTCCCACAGGACCTCCCCGTCGTTCACCCCCGGGATCAGCACGGACGCCACCATCACCTCCCGGCACTCGTCCGCGAACACCTCCAACGCCCGCAGTGAGGCCTCGGGCGAGGGATCCCGCATCCACTCCCGCCGCAGCCCCGGATCCGCGGCGAAGAGCGTGAACGAGACCGACTCCACGCCCAGCCGGCACAGCTCCTCCACCCCCTCCGGGTCCTCGAACCCCTTCCCGCTCGTGTACCCCAGCTTGAACCTCCGCAG
>JBDOKE010000226.1:0-6305 GCA_039833815.1 Methanobacteriota archaeon
CCGCCAGGCTGCGGCGAGCGCCGACCCGGGGGTTGCCGACGGTCGGCCGGTGTTTCCGTAGTGTCGGGCCAGGTTTTCCAACGGTGCCGCGGCCCGGTGTGGTGGGGTTTCGTCTTCGGGCTGGGGCCGTCGGCGTGAGCGGCCGTTGAGGGTCGTGGGGTGTCGCACCGACGCTCGGTGATGAAGCCGTGGGGCGGGTCGGTTGACGGTGCGCGTCCCCCGCGGAGTGGCCTTACCCGCGCCTTTCGAGGTCGGTTCGAGCCCCTTTGCGGCCGGGGGCGAGGGTATTTCGCCGTGCAGTTTTCGTCGGGCGTCGGATCGGCCGATGAGGAGCCTGACCCGGGGTGAGTCGGGTGATCGGAGCCAGGGGTGCCGAGGTCGGTCCCGTGGGCGTCGGTGCGCGATGATGATACAGGCCCGGGGTGAGGCGTGATGGTTGGGCCGCTGGGGCCGAGCGCGCCGGGGTCGCGCGGCGTGATCTTAATTTGCCCTCCGTTTGGTTACACCGGGTCGGGGGGCCAGGCATGCTCCCCGTCCTCCTGGCGGCGCTGCTTCTGCTGCCGGCCGGGGCCGGTGCGATCGAGCTGAAGTACCGGGGGCTGGAGCCTGGGAACTCGAACCGGTGGCCGGGGAAGGGGCTGCTCACGGATCCCGGGGTCGCGTGGATACTTCGCGGTCGGTTCCCCGCCGGCACGGTGGCGGACGAGGGGGTCGTGCTGGCGAACCCGGGCGGTGAGGTCGTGCTGGTGGATCCCGGGACCGGCAGGGTGGTCAGGCGGTTGGCGGTGGTTCCGGGCCTGCACGGTCCCCTGCTGGTGGCCCGGGTGGGAGGCGGGGGGCTGGTCGTCGGCATCCGCCTCCCCGAGCGGGTCCCGCGGTCCGGGGAGGCGCGGTGTGAGCTCGTGACCGTCGATCTGGGGTCGGGCGGGGTTGAGTCGATCCGGCTGCCGGCGGTGGAGGGCTCCGTCGTCGGGTGCCTGGACGTGGACGGGGACGGTGACGATGAGGCGCTGGTTCTCTCGGGCGGGCTCTGCTGCTGCGAGCTGTCGCCGCTGGGGGTTCGGTGGAGGCTGCCGGGTGGGGTGGTGTCCGTGGCCGTCGTGCCCGGGGACCGTCCGCGGGCGTGGGCGACGGTACGCAGGGGGTCGAGGGTGTTCCTCGCGGAGGTGGACCTCGGGAGCGGGTCGGTCCTGCGGTGGGTGGACCTGACCCGGCTCGGGCTGCCGGAGACGTACCCGACGAGCGTCATCGTCCGGGTCGGGGCGACCGCGGTACCGGGTGTTGTGAGGAACATACTGCCGTTCCTGGGATGGGTGTCGGGGAGGACGCTGGTCGCTGACGTGGACGGTGACGGGGATCGGGACGTCGTGTGCTGGGTCTGGGGCACGTGGCGGGGGCCCGACCTGCAGGCGCCGCCGGGCGGCCGGCACGTTGGCGCCTACCTGGTCGTGCTGGAGCGGTGCGGAACCGCGCTGCGGCCCGCGCTGGTGAGGAGGGTGGACTTCGACCTGCTGGCGGCGGGGGACGTCGACGGTGACGGTCGGGACGAGCTGGTGGTGCGTGAGGGCCGGTTCGGGTCGTGGTCGTCGCGCCCGGTGAGGATCGTGAGGATCGTGAACGGGAGGCTGTCGACCGTTGCGGAGATTCCGGCGGGCGGGTCGGTTCGGGCCTGGTTGGTCGACGTGACGGGGGATGGTCGGCCGGAGGTCCTGGTCGCCTCCGGTGAGACGCTGACGGCCTACGAGCTTCGGGACGGTGAGCCGGTGGCGGTCTGGCGGGCGCGGGGCGCGATCGTGGATGGGATCCTGCCGGTGGATCGGGACGGGGACGGCGTGGTCGACGCGCTGGTGCTGCTGGATCCGCGGGCGGTGGTGGAGCTGGCCCAGGGGGCGCGGGGCGCCGCCGGTAGTCCGGCGGGTCGGGCGGCGGCCGCGCCGGTGGTGCCGGTGATCCCGGTGATCCCGCGGGTCCGCAGGGGCTCGTAGCCCCCACGGGCAATCGTTTTAACGTTCGTAACGGTTGGCCGGGGGACGAGGACGGTCCCTCACCGAGCGGTGGGGAGGGGCGGCACCGGCCGACCCCGCCACCCTGAACCGCCGGGTAAGCGGCGGAAGGACGCGTCGCCCGGGTACCAAGGTTATTAACCGGCGCGGCGGCCGGGCGGGTCGGAGCCCGGGGGTACCCCCGGCGGGCCGGAGGACGGGGGTTACCCGGGCCGATGAGCGGCCCGCGATAGCGCCCCCGGACATCAGGATGATGACGATGTCCCCCAGTGACCGTGATGATCGGCTCGCTCTTTGCTGACCCGGTCCGCCAGGAGCCGTCCGATCATCGCTGAAGGGGCTCGCCTATCCTCCCTCTCGTCATCCCGGACCCCGCGGTCCCGGGCGCCTGGGAGGCCCGGGCCAACTCGGTAGGCTCGGGTGGGTCTGGGTTAGAGGCCGCGGTCGCCTCGCCCGTGCTCCTTGAGCCCGGTTCCGCGCCCTCCTGAGGAGGGCCTCAAGCGGTCGGCGCGGCGGTGGAGGGTTCCGGCGGGACACCGGGGGTCCGGGTGGGGACGGCCGTGCTGGTCCCGTCGTCCGGTTGCAGGTACGCGGTGCTCGGGAGGTCCCGTGGCGTGGTGCGTTCGGTCGGACGGTCAGAACGGTTGCGTCCTTGCCCGGTGGGGCTGCCGATGAGGGAGGCGGTTGTCACCATCTCTGCGTGCCGCCTCGGGTGAGACTCTCGGTCCATCGGATCGAGGATGCGCAGGCCAGCAGGAGGGCGGTCAGGAGGACGTAGACGATCCAGCGTGGGGTGTTTACCGAGGGGACCCGAGTCGATCGGCGCACGATCCTGGCGTTCGCGGTGGGGCGCGCCGTTCCGGTGGTGGGGGTCGCTCGTCCGCTCGCCCGACTGACGGCCCGGGTCGTCCGCGTTTTCGCGCCTCTCGTCGCTCCTCTGCCTACCTCGCCTCGCGCTACCTTCCGTCCGGTCGGGCTCGGTGAGATTCCGCGCCGGGGTGGGCCGCTGGTTGCGGTGGTTCCGGCTCCGGTGGGGTGGGGTCCGGGCGTTCGCCCTGTCGGTGTGGTTGGGTGGGTCGGTCCGGTTGCCGTGGTTGGTACGGTGTGGGTGGTTGTTACCGTGGGTTGGGTGAGTGCCGCCGTGGTGGCCGTGGTGGTTGGCGTGGTTGCGGTCGCGCTGGGGCTGGTGGTGGGGTGTGGGGCGGTCTGGGACGGCGCCGCTGAGGGCGGTGTCGTTGAGGTGGTGGATGTGGGCGGCGTGGTCGGTTGGGGTGGGGCCGGTGCGGGCGTGAGGGTGGGTGTCGGGAGGGTGTGGGGGGCCTGGCCGAGTGCCTGCTTGAGTGCCTGCTGCTGTCCCGCGTAGTTGGATCGGAAGATTAGCTCGGCCAGGCGGACGCTGGGTATGAGCGTTTCGTAGAGGCTGAGGGCCTGGAGGAAGCGCTGTTGGACGGCGGGGTTGCCGCACACGGCGGGGCAGCAGCAGAGTTCGCCCTTGAGTAGTTCGGGTACGATGATCTCGCGTACGAGCTGGACGAACGCGGGGCTGGTGAGGAGTTCTCGGCTTACGAGGCCGTGCTGGGCCCGGTCGTAGGCGATTGTCACCAGCTCGACGGCGAGCGATAGCAGGGATTCGGGCGCGTACCGCTGGAAGAACTCCCGGTTCGCGATCAGGATCTCTGCGGTCCGGTGGAAGATGGCCTCCCAGTTGAGGAGGGCGGGGGTTAGCGTGGACCAGCCGCGGATAAGGAAGCCGAGTCGTTTGAGGTACTCGGTGGCGCCGGAGGCCCCGTGGAACTTCATGGAGCGGAGGTAAAGTGGGTTGAAGACGGTGCGCATGAGGTCGTACCAGGCGTAGTACTGGAAGGGCATGAGGAGTGAGTACCGTACGGCGGCCGTCATCCTGCCCTTCAGGGCGTTTCGGGCGGTGTTCGCCGCGGCCGCCAGGGTGGAGACCAGGTTGGCGGCGAGGAGTAGGGCGGCCGGGCTGCCGGAGCGGGCGATGGTGATCAGGTCGCGGGCCCAGTCCGGCACGCTCGCTCCGGTGCTCTTGAGCAGTCGGAGTGCCTCCGTGAGGATTTTGACCATTCGTTTGCGGTCGCCGGCGGTGTAGGCGCCGAGGGCCGCGTGTCGGAGGTTGAGCACGAGCATGCCGATCTCCGGCTCCTGCTCGGGCGTCAGCCCGTTCACGGCCTCGACGATGAGTCTGGCGCCGCCCTCGAACGCGTAGATGCAGTCGTCGTGGAAGAACGTGAGCGCCTCGTCGGAGGAGGCCATGGTGTGGAGGGTCAGGTCCGGGGCGGCGAGGTTGAGCGCTAGGAGCAGTGGGAAGCCGACGGAGGTGTACCGGGTGGGCCCGTAGACGTAGGCCTCGCCGTTCAGGTACGCCTGCGCGAGTCGGACGCGGTCCTCGAGGAGGAAGGCGCCCGACTCGATCGTCTTGCCGATCACGTTCGTGTAGTCGCCGGGCCCCTGGCAGAAGACGTTGACCGCGGCCAGGAGGGAGAGATCGTCCTCGGGCACCGTGGCGATCTGCCGGGCCCACTCCGGGAAGTGCGGCAGCGTGGGCAGGGTGCGCACGGCGAGCAGGGCGAGGTAGACCGCGGCCCAGTCGAGGAACGGGTAGTTCTCGCTCGGTGGAACGGTGGCCGCCAGGAGCCTGGCGGTCTCGAGGACGGAGTGGAAGTCCAGGCCGGTCTCGGCGCAGTCCCGGGCCACGGCGTTGAGCAGCCTGCGCAGCCCCCGCTCCAGCAGTCCCGCGAGGGTCGCGTCGCCGAGCACCTCGGCCAGCCCCAGCGCGCGCCGGTAGGCCGCGAGCACGACGTCGTGCAGGGGGTTTCGCCACCTGCCGTGCTCCAGGAACGTCACGATCCGACGCAGGTGCTCGCGCACGAGGCCTGCCACCGACCCGCTCCACCGGACGATCCGAGTGGAGATCGCGGAGGCCGCCCCGAGCTCACGGGCGAGGTAGGGCTCGGCCGCGAGGATCGCCGCCACGCGCCCGAGGAAGAGCTCCGAGCGGATGTTGTGCAGGTAGTGGTCCTTGAATATGCACGTGCCGAGGACGATCACGTCCGTGAGCCGACGGATCGTCCCCTTGAGGACGAGGGAGGCCAGCAGTACGACCCTGCCGCCCGTCCGCACGCTGACCATTCCCTCGACCGTAACCTCCTCACCGGCGTGAACCGAGCCCGTCGACAGGTGGACCCACACCGTGGACCGCCCGTCCGTCAGCGCCACCCACTCGCCGCGCACCTCCCTCACCCGTCCTCGGAGGATAACGTGACCGAAGGCGGGTCCGATCTCGAGCAGCTCCGACGGGGTGATGGCGTGGGGATCGGTCGGGACCACCCTCGCCTCCTCGAGCACGATCTCCGTGCGCAGCGGGATCGCAGTGCCCAGGATCGTAACCTCCTCCCCGACCCGAAGCCCCCGTGGCAGGGCCGTCCTCGGCCCTCTCACCTCGATCCGGACGCCGCCGTACGGGGGCCGCACGATCATCCTGAAGCCGTGCTCGGTGGCCTTCAGCTCCTCGACGACGCCTGAGACGAGCACCTGCCCGTACCCGGGTCGCAGCGCGTCCGGTGGGGCTGTGAGCGGTCTGACGCCGATGACGATCCCGTCCGGGCCCCTCTTCGGGATGACTCCCATCAGCACCATCTCGACCGCGATGGGCAGGGCCCGCGTGTTGTTGCAGTCGTAGGCGAAGGTGAAGGCGACGACCTTTCTCGCGACCATTTTGAGGGGCAGGGCGACGACGTAGGCCGCGTTGAGGGAGATCGCGTCCGGCCACCGTCGCGGGTCGAACAGGCACGAGTTACGGCCGGTCGGCAGGACGTCCACCTCCTTGAACGGGCTGCCGCCGTACCCAGGTGGAACGTAACGGCCCTCGAGCGCGCGGAGGAAGTTCTCCCGCTCGAGCCGCGCGCTCTCGAAGAGCAGCCCGACGATCCGCGCCGCCTCCCGGTGCGGCTCGTCGGACCCCCGGGTCTCCGGCCGCTCGATCACCTCCCGGCAGATCCTCGCGGCCCGCTCGGGGTTCACCGCCCCCATCGTTAGGTTTGAGAGGATCCGGGCCGCGAAGTCGGCGACGGCGCCCACCGGATCCTCGCCCAGCGGCGGCATACCGTAGACGTGCAGCCCGGCCGGGACCACCTCGTGCTCCTCCAGGTCGTGCAGCAGGAAGTACAGGGCCGAGCAGTTCTCGTCGAAGTCCCGCTCGAACTCCCCCAGCGAGCTCAGGTTCAGCAGCTCGTACGCCCTGGTCTTCTTGACCAGCTCCAGGATCTGCGCCCTCAGCGGCCC
>JBDOKE010000227.1:0-9450 GCA_039833815.1 Methanobacteriota archaeon
CACGCGGAGCTGCTGCGCGAGTTCCACTCGCTGCTCCTCGACCGGGACTGGCTCCTCTCGCTGAGCACCCCGGGTCAGGCCGCCGCTCTGTTCGAGCGGGTATCCAGGCTACTGGGCCTGGTCGCCGCGCTGAGTCCCGTCATCGAGTCCCCGGGCACCCCGGTGGAGGAGGCGCTCGCGGGCGCCCTGGGGCAGCTCCTGTACGAGGTCACCCACCGGCTGGTGCTCGACCGCGAGGTGGCCCGGCACTTGGAGCGGATTAACCCGTACGCGCTGGAGGCGATCACCGCCCGGATCTTTCACCTGTACTACCGGGCCGGGGAGACCCTGCTCCGCCGAACTTACCACGCGCAGGTCATGGTCTGGGAGGGCGAGCTGAAAGGCGTGAGCCGGTGGATCGAGCGGGCCAGACGGGAGATCCTCTCCCGATCGCTGGAGCTGTTCTCGTACCTGTCACGGAGGTACGGGGCGTGCGGGTGCTTCGAGGAGGCGGCTAACCCGGTCCTGAGATCGGTCCTCTCCCTCTCCAGCCCGGTCAGCGCGTTCCTGCCCAACCCGTACGCCGTAGGACTCGTCCCGGCGCGGCCGATCCCCGCCGGACGGCCCGGCCCACTCCCGACCCATCCGTCCCCCGCCCCGCTCCCGGCCCCGTCACCGGTGCCCTCCACCCTCAGCCCGGGACGGCCGGGCACCCCTACCCTCCGCCCGAGCCCCGCGCCCGTGACGCTCGTCGGGCGCGCCCGCGGCGCTGCTAGGGTTCCCGCAGGGACCTCAAGTCCGGGGGCGATCCGGGCACTCCCGGCCCGAGTCGCCCCGTCGGCCGGTGCCGCACCGCTGCTTCGGGCCGACCGGCGCATACCTGGTCGATCGCTCGTCGCCCGATCGGCCGATCGGACCGCTGGTGGGAGGCCGGGCCCGTCGGCGGTCGGTCGTCCGATGGCTCGCGGCCCGGTTCGGATCTCCTCGGTCGGGGCTCAGCCCTTCCGACCGGTCACCCTCGCCCGCTCGGCCGCGGGGGTGGGATCGTCGGGGTCGGGCCCGTCCAGAGATGGCTCGTCCCGGTCGTCCGTCGTGTCCTTCTCCCGTCAGCCGGCTCGCGCCTCCGGGTCACCGGTCCCGGTGTGGCTGCAGCGGTTGCTGTTGCTGGCGCTGGTCGGGCTGGTGCTCGGGGTGGGAGCGTGGTCGTGGTCGGGGCGCAGGGAGCGGGTGGGGTGGGCGGAGGGCTGGTGATCACGCGTGCTTGGCGCGGCGCACGAAGGCTCGCACGGCCTCGGGATCCTTGACGCCCGGCTCCCGCTCTACGCCGGAAGAGGCGTCGACGGCGTGGGGTCGCACCGTTCGGACGGCCCGCTCGACGTTGTCCGGGGTCAGGCCGCCGGCGAGGATCACCGGGACGTTCACCCGGTCGGCGAGCTCGGCGGAGGCGGTCCAGTCGTGGGTGCGCCCGCTGCCGCCGCCCGTCTCGGAGCGGGTGTCCAGGAGCAGGGCGTCCACGGTCTCCAGGTACGCGGACAGCCGCGCGTCGTCGAGCCGGTCGTCGCCCAGCCACAGGCGGCCGGACGAGTCGACCCACACCGTCTTGATGACGTCGTACCCGAGCTCTCGCGCCCGCTCGCAGTCGCTGGGATCCTCCGTCCCGTGCAGCTGGACGGCGGTGGCCTCCTCCACGCGCTCGAGCGCCGTGAGGTCGTCCATGAGGACCATCACTCTGGAAACGAAAGGTGAGACTGTGGAAAAGATCTCGTTTGCCGTTTCCGCGTTCACGGACCGGGGACTGGGGACGGGAACCTCGGTCACGCAGCCGATCGCGTCGGCCCCGGCCTCCTCGGCGAGCCGCGCGTCCCGGGCTCTGGTGATCCCGCAGATCTTGACGCGGACCACGGTCAGTCCCCCAGGTAGTCGGTGAGCGTGCGCTGGCCATCGCCCTTTCCGTCCCGGTCCGTGGCCTCGGGCTCCAGCCGTCGCCACTCGAGCCCGTACTTCTCCAGGAGGCGGCGGCAGCCGTCGGTGATGGAGGGGGCGACCAGGATGCCGCGCACCTCCTCGCCCCGCTCCTCGCGGAAGGCCTCCACGTACCGGCGGAGCTGGGAGGCCGCGTCAACGCCGGCCCGGGCCCGCTTGAGCTCGAGGACGACGAGGCGGCCGTCGGCGTCGTACCCGACCACGTCGGCGATGCCGGCCCGGCACTCGACCTCCTCTCGCACGGGTTGAAAGCCGGGCTCGATGACGTCCGGGTTCCTCCAGATGAGGCGCTTCATGTCCTCCTCGGAGCGGAACAGGGAGAACACGGAGCGCTCGCTTCGAGCCCCTTCCTTGGGGAGGGAGCAGGCGAGGAGGACGCGGTGGAAGTAGACGATCACCTCCTCCTTCACGTCGAGGCGGCGGGAGCGCAGGATAACGAGGTCGTCCCGCACCTCGAGGGACTGGCGGGAGGGGGCGGGGTTCCAGTTGGTCGGCTCGCGCTTCTCAAGGGCGTTGTGGAGGAGGAAGGTGCCGTCCGGCTTGCAGATGGCCAGGCGTAGGGCGGGTCCGGCCCGAGACTCGGCCCGTCCCCGGTACTCGGCCTCGCAGATCCCCGCGATCAGGACGGGTCGCTTGCCCAGGTCCCGGGCGAGGGTCTCCAGCTCCTGAGGCGTGGGCTCTTTTAGCACCCGGACCTCGGCCAAGGCCCGCTCCCCTGACCGGGGGCTGGGAGCGGTGTCGGAGCTGCCGGTGGCGCCGTTCGAGCGTAAGCTGCGGGCCGCGGGCGACGGGATGCGGGTCAGCCGCCGGGCCCCGGTGGTCCTTCGGGACAGCGTGCAGCGGCTCGCGGAGCGGATCGGGGAGCGGGCGGGGAGGCTGGCCGCGGCGCGGGGGAAGAAGTACGTGGAGCGGGAGGACGTGCGAAGGGCGTTCCTGGAGGTGGTGCTGGGGATCGACGCGGGTGAGTGACTCAGTCGCCCTCGAACCGGTCGATCGCCCGCTCCGCCACGCTCTCGACCGCGTCGCCCACGTGGTCGTAGTCACCGCCGACGGCGATCGGCACGTTGTCCACGTACACCACGTCCAGCCCGGCCCGGAGCGCCTCCCGGGTGGCCACGTCCACGGCCGCGGCCTTCAGCTCCGTGAGCAGCACCTCCGCCTCGTCCACGTACCGCTCCAGGTCCCGGCGCAGCTTCGGTCGGTTGCTCAGGTGGGGCGACGTGCCCACGACCTCGCACCCGTACTCGGACTCCAGGTGCTCCACGAGCTTGGGCACCACCGCCTCCGGCGCGGTGGTGACGAAGATCGCCTTCTTCCCGGAGACGTCCTCCACGGGCTTGGGTCGGAAGACGGTCCGAACGACCTCCAGCCCGTCCTTCACGCGCCGGACGCCCCGCTCGACGCGGCGCACCTTATCCTCGTCCGCCATCGGCTCCTCGCACATCGTGAGGATCGCCAGGTCGCACATGCGGATCCGGTACGGGCCCAGGTACCCGGTCACGTGGCGCAGCGGCTGGTTCGCGCCCACGATGACGATGCCCGCGTCCGTCTCGATCGGCGGGATGGCGGCGCCGCTGCCCTCCACCACGACGAAGTCCGCCGGCAGGTCGTTGGCGATCTCGGCGCCCTGCAGCACGTTGTCGATGAACGTGCGGCCCGCTAGCCCGCCCGCGCAGCGCCGGCACCCCACGGTCGGGATCCGGCTGAGCAGGGCGTCCTCCCAGTGATCGCTGGCCGCGTGCTTGCCCTTCTCCGCCTGCTCCAGCAGGTACTCGGGCGTCAGCTCGATCTCGTCCCCGCGCACCACCTCCGGCTCCCTCGGGCCCCCGCGCCCCATCACGACCACGCACGGGTTGTACCCGCGGGCGTGCAGGACCCGGCACGAGTAGGCGGAGACGGCCGTCTTACCCACCCGCTTCCCGGTGCCAATGATCCGCATCGACGGCTTCTCGAGCACGTCGTGCAGCTCCACGGGCTTGAGCTTGAGGTCCGGGCACCAGTACTCCGCGCCCGCGGAGAGGACGGTCGCGGCGATCCGGAACCGGTCGTCCGGGGAGACCACCGGCTCATCGCTAAGGTCCAGGACCACGTCCACGTCCTCGCGCTCCACCACCTCCTCGATCAGCTCCAGGGGCAGCTCGTCCTCCCGCTCGGGCAGCCAGACCCTGACGCCCAGCTCCCGCTTGACGTCCTCCGGCTCCCCGATCTTCTCCGTGCCGCCGATGAACACGGCCCCGACCAGCTCGCCCAGCTCCTCCTCCACCACCCGCAGGGCGGCCCGGGTGACGGGAATGTAGTGCTCCCCGTCCACGAGCGCCAGGATCCGGGTCATCACTCCAGCCCCCGCAGCACCTCCTCCGAGGTGACGAGCTCCGCGCCCAGCCGCTCCATGTGCTCGAGGGCGAACCGGTGGGCCTCCTCGTCCAGGGAGGCCACGCAGTCCCTCACCACCTTAACGTCGTAGCCCCTCATGAGCGCGTCCGCGCAGGTGAACAGCACGCAAACGTCCGTGCAGACCCCGGTCAGGTACAGCTCCCTCACGCCGCGGACGCGCAGGTCGTAGTCCAGCGTCGTGCCGTAAAACCCGCTGTACTTCCGCTTGCGAACGACCACGTCCCCCTCCTCCGGCTCCAGCCCCTCGACGGGCTCCGCCCCCTCCGTCCCCGCGACCGCGTGCTCGCCCCACACCTTGAACTCCGGGTCCCCTGGGTAGTGCTCGTCCCACACGTGCACCACCAGCTCGCCGGCCTCCCGGAACGCGTCCGCCAGCCGGGCGATGGTGGGGACGAGCTCCCGCGCCCCGGGCACCTCCAGCGGGGCGCCCTCCTCCACGAAGTCTCGGAGCATGTCGATGATGAGGAGGGCCCTCACCGGGCCCGCCCCCTCCGACCCACGATCGCCAGCAGCGGGGCCGCGAGCGCGACCGCCCACCAGACGGGCGTGAACCAGCCCCGCTGCTGCGCCCGCTGTCGCTCGCGCTGCTCCTCCCACAGCGGCTTCGCGGCGGGCTCCGCGTTCGTCAGCTTCACGACGGCCAGCGTGACGGTCTCGCCCGTCCTCTCCAGGTCCTTCGGGCTCAGCTTGTCGGCCGTGTTGGCCCTGCTCCACGGGGCGACCTTGAACGGTTGGTTCATCACCTGGCACACCGGCACGCGCCGGATGTGGTTGTGGTAGAACGGGTACGTGTCGCTCGGGTAGGTCGTGTCACCCACGGTCACCGGGTGCCCCAGCTCCCTCGCGCACCGCTCGAGCAGGCGGATCAGCTTCGGGTCGCCCTCCACCGGCTTGGGCTGAGCGCTGCGCCGCGTGAGGAACACGTTCTCGCCCGCGCCCACGCAGTTCAGGTCGATCATGGCCTCGCAGTTCCTTACGATGTCCGGGTGCTTCTTCACGAACGCCTCCGAGCCCTTGAACCAGAGCTCCTCACCGCCGAACCCGATGATCAGGACCGTCTTCTTCGGTCGGAAGTTCTTGGCCAGGACGCGGGCCATCTCCGCCTGAATGCCCATGGCCGCCGCGTCGTCCGTCGCCCCCTCGCAGAAGCCCGGCGAGTCGATGTGCGAGCCCACGATCACGTACTTGTTCGGCTCCCGCGTGCCCTTGATCTCCGCGATCACGTTGTACGTGTGCTTGCCCCCGCCGAGGTCCACCTTCTCCTTCCACACGTTCAGCCCGTACTTCCTGAGCTCCCGCTCCATCATGTCCGCGGCCTTCAGCTCGGCGTCGTTGCCCCCGTACCGGGGACCCAGCTTGCACACCTGCCTGGCGAAGTTCAGCGCGTGGTTGGGGTCGAACTCGCGGACCTTGTCCACCGGGTTGAAGGCGATCGTGCCCGTCCCCACGGCCGCCACCAGGACCGCCAGGGCGGTCGTTACCGCGGGAAGGAGACGTCGCATGCGCGGGAACCCGCCCCGCTATCGTTTTGGATCATGTAACGATTCCCGGATGGTGGACCCGCCGGGATTTGAACCCGGGGCCACGGCCTCGCAAGGGCCGCGCTCTGCCAGGCTGAGCTGCGGGCCCTTCTCCGGTCGCGGAGGGTTCCTAAAGGACGTTAAAATAGTTTACCCCTTCCTCTCGCCTCCCTCACCGCGGTCATCCGACTCTTCACCCGACCGACGCCTTCGAACCCGCCAGCCCGCCGCGAGGCCGCCGACCGCCAGCGGCACCCCCACCGCCAGCGCCGTCGTCAGCGCGCCCCACCCGCTCGAGGCGGACCGGGCCTTGGGGCGCTCCCGCTCCAGCGTGACCGTTCCCAGCTCCCGGCGGGCCGGGATCTTCGGGAGCCGATCGGCGGGCACGCGCCGGCCGAGGAAGTTCACGGGGTCCGGGGCGCCCGGGGCCCCGCCCACCATGGCGCCGCCGTCGTAGGAGGCCCACACCCGGACCCGGAGGCCGCGTTCGGACGGCTCCAGGCTGTACGTGATCACGTCCCGCCGGTGAATCCCGTACGTGTCCCGGCCCGCGATCTTGATCGCGGCGGTTGCGGGGTCCCCGTCGTACTCCCGGTACCGGCCCACGGCGTAGTAGTGCGGGTTGTTGGTCACCTTCACGTACTCACCCTCCCGGAGCCGGAACCGCTCGAGCCGGCCCGCCGAGACCCGGTAGTCGTACACGGCGATCCCCACCGTGCCGTCCGGGGCCTTGACCACGAAGTGGCCCCATCGGTTCTCGCGGAGGAGCTCCATCGCCCGTCGGACGTCCCCCCGCTCGACCCTCCCGCGCTCCACGATCCGCTGCCCGAGCCGCTCGAGCTCCCGGTTGATCGTCGGGGAGTCCCGGCCCCCGATCGTGAGGATCCATCCGTCGCGCGTGATGACGGTGTGGCAGAAGTACCCGCCGGCGTTCCGCTTGAACTCCTTGAGTGCCGGCCTGCCGGCCCAGCGAACCCGCTGTATGACGATCTCCGCGGGCGTCTTGGCGTCCCGGCGGTAGGCGAGCACGTAGTGGTCGTCCTTCACGTGGACCAGGACCGTGCAGCAGCCGGAGTGGTGGGCCAGGGGGGCGAGCAGCAGGAGCTTCGCCACCGCGGTGAGCACGCTCATCCCCCCACGCGCTCGGCGACGGCGCGCCCGGCGATGACGCCGGTGGCGGCCGCGTTGACGATGTCTCGGGAGAGGCCGGCCCCGTCCCCGGCCACGAAGAGCCCCTCCACCGCGGTCTCGAGCTCCTCGTTCGTCCGCACCCGGGCCGAGTAGAACTTGATCTCGGGTGCGTACAGGAGGGTGGAGTCGGAGGCGACGCCCGGGATCACCTCGTCGAGGATCTCGAGCCCTTCGATGATGTCGAGCGTGACGCGGTGGGGGAGGGCCATGGATACGTCGCCCGGGGTCACGTCCGTCAGGGTGGGGGTGACCTGGGAGCGGTTGATGCGGTCCCAGGTGGAGCGGCGGCCGCGGCGGAGGTCGCCGAGGCGCTGCAGGATGGGCCGGTTGCCGCCGATGGTGGTGGCGAGCTCGCCGATGGAGCGGCCGTACTTGATCGTGTTCTCGACGGGCTCGGTCAGGTCGACGCTGACGAGGAAGGCGAAGTTCGTGTTCTCGGACTTGCGGTCCCGGTACGAGTGCCCGTTCACGCCCACGAACCCCTCGTACGTCTCCTTAACCACGTACCCGCCGTGGCAGACGCAGAAGGTGCGGACCTGGTCGTCGTACGTGGGCGTGCGCAGGCGGAACTTGGGGTCCAGTGAGACCTCCACGATCGGGTCCATCACGACCTTCGGGACCTCCACGCGGACGCCCACGTCGATCGGGTTGTATCGGATGCCGAGGCCCAGCCGCTTGGCCTCGCGGATCATCCAGTCGGCGCCGACCCGGCCGGGCGCGACGATCACGTAGTCCGCCTCCACCTCGCGCCCGTCCTCGAGGCGGACGCCCCGAACCTCCTCGCCCGAGGCCAGGATCCGCTCGACCCGCGTCTTGGTGACGATTCGAACGCCCAGCTCCTCGAGCTCCCGGACGAAGGACTTGATCACCTTCGGCAGGTGGTCGGACCCGATGTGACGCTGCGGGATGCGGACGAACTCAACGTCCGCGGCGGCCGCCCGCCGGGCGATCTCCTCGGCCTTAGGGCCCGAGGGCTCGCGCAGCTCCTTCGGGGCGCCGTGCCGCAGGAAGACCTCGTCCACGTACTCGACCAGTCGCTCGGCCTCGCGCCGGTTGCCCACGATCTCGGTCAGGTCCCCGCCCACGTCCGGGCGCAGGTTGAGCACGCCGTCGGAGAGGCCGCCCGCCCCGCCCACGCCTCGCATCACCTCGCCCCGCTCCAGCCGCTCGTCCACGTCCGGACCCTGCTCGTAGACGATCACCTCGACGTCGCCCTCCGCGCGCCGGGCGACCTCCCGGGCCGCGAAGAGCCCGGCCGGGCCCGCGCCGACGATGACCACCCGTTCCGTCATGGTCGGCCTCGCCCGCACCGATCATCCCGGGGACCCGGTCACCGCCCTCAGAAGTCGTCATCCCTCCTTCCTACGCCGACTCGCCGCCTCCAGCAGCTCGTTCACGGCCTCCAGCAGCTTGACCGTCTCCGACTCGGGCACCCCGGACTCGCCGCCCACGGGCACCACCTGCAGCTCCGCCTTCAGGTCCTCGTCCACCTCCTTCAGCGCCTCGTCCACCGTCCGGGCCAGGTGCACGGCGATGGCGTACGGCTCCTCGAGCCCCGGGTACCCGCGGATGACCGCGAACAGGTCCCACTCCCCATCCTCCGGGTTCTGAAACAGGACCACGTAGTACGCGTACTTCGCGTCCTCGGGCACCGGCGGCTCCAGCTCCTCACCGCCTTCTCCGCGCGAACTCATCGAACACCTCCCCTAGCTCGACGTCCAGGTAGGCCAGCAGCACCATCACGTGGAAGATCAGGTCGGTGGATTCATAAACCACGCCCTCGCGGTCACCGTCCTTAGCGGCCAGGACCAGCTCGCCGGCCTCCTCAATGACCTTCTCGCAGATCTTGTTCAGCGCGGGCTTGCCGTCGTCGCGCGTCAGCTCGGCCACGTAGGAGCCCTCCGGCCGCTCCTCGATCCGCCGCCGGATCACCCGGAACACCTCCTCCAGCACGTCGGCGCCGGTCAACCCCCGTCCCCCCGGGGTGTCCCGGATGAGCAGCGACTACCGCGTCCGGATCCGCGGGATATACTCCACGGCCCTCACCCGGCTGTGCCTGGATCACGGTCTCCGGATCACCCAGCCCTCGGACGACATCCTCGAGCGCTTCCCGGACGAGGAGTTCGAGGACGGCTCCCCGGACGTGGACGTGCGGGACACGAGAAACCGCCACGGGATCGAGGTGCACGGGGAGCGGGAGCCGGTCGAGGACTTCCTGAAGCTCCTCCGCCGGGAGACGCTCGCCACAGTCACGACCGAGCGCGTCGGCAAGGGCAGCGTGTTCAAGGGCGTGGTCGAGGAGATCGACGACCGGGCGGGCGTGGCCGTCGTCGACCTTGGCTCCGACCTGCGCGGGTTCCTGAGCGAGGAGGAGTCGGAGCTG